>JAJDBR010000217.1 GCA_029261275.1 Nitrospirales bacterium | reverse complement strand
TGATGAGGAATGGAAAGCCCTCCTCACACCGGAACAATACCAAGTCTTACGGCAAGAGGGCACCGAGCGGCCATTTGCTAATGAATATCATGATAGCAAAGCCAAGGGGACCTATGAATGTGCAGGATGTGCACTCGCATTATTTTCTTCCGAGACGAAGTTTGATAGTAAAACGGGCTGGCCCAGTTTTTGGGAGCCCGTCTCACCAAAGGTTGTTGAAACGAAAACTGATTGGAAAATCATTTATCCTCGGACGGAAGTGCATTGCGCGAGATGCGGTGGGCACCAGGGACACATTTTTGACGATGGGCCACAACCAACTGGACTACGCTATTGCATTAATTCAGCAGCCTTGAAGTTTGTTGCAGCCTAGAAAGAAGGAAGTGGGGGGAAGGGGGAGGTTGCTGGATTAGATCCACAGAATGTGCTTTCCCTTTTTCCCTCTCCACTTTTACGACGCACCGAATCGCGTGTGAATCAGCTGCTCGACTGCTGGAAAATGGCGCTCAGGTAAATTCCGAAAGCGTTTCCGGCAATCGGCAATAGCCTCTTCAACCGACCCGTAATGTTTGGAGGTGGGGACTAAATTATTCGTATATTCCCGTAGTCGTCCCTCGACCATCCGCACGAATCTCTCGTCCCCAGCCAACGTCAGTGCCGCCGCATGAACATCGCCTTGGTTGTCCGTGAGGGCCTGAAATCCCAGGCCTTTCAATCGCTGAGTCACCGTCCCTCGATCCCAACCCAGGGTTGCGGCGGTCGCTTGCATATCAAATTTATGCCGGCGTAAACACTCCAACACCATGGCGTCTTCTCGTTGGCCCAAATCGTCTTTGACCCAATTTTCCCGAACGCCTGAATTTCTGGGTTCATCTAAATTCAACTCGGATTCAGAAATGACTAATCCATTGCATAGAGCAACCGCTTGCGCAATCGTCTGTCGCAGCTCACGAATATTACCTGGCCATTGATGGGTCTTGATGGCATCCAATGCCCCTTGCGTGAATGCCAAATCGGTTCGATGCTGTGAAAGTGCATATTGTCGTAAGAACGACTGAGCTAACAGCACGTGGTCCGCTTGACTCCTCGCACGAAGAGGGGGAAGGGTCAACACAATGCTTCGTAATCGATAATAGAGATCTTCTCGATAACGCCCGGCTCGTACATCATCCTGCAGGTCCCGATTGGTCGCAGCCACAATGCGCACATCCACATACGTGACCGCACTCTGTCCCACTCGGTGGAATCCCCCGTCTTCTAAAAATCGAAGCAGTTTGGCTTGTAAGTCGAGAGGGAGATCACCCACTTCATCTAAAAACAGTGTCCCGCCATGTGCCGATTCTAAGAAGCCGGTACGGCCGACGGCTCCAGTAAACGCCCCTTTCACATGACCAAACAGTTCTCCCTCAAATAATTCAGCACGGATCGCGGCCATATTCACGGAAATAAAAGGGCCGTGCCGCCAAGGACTCAGCGCATGCGCGGCTTTGGCAAAGACTTCTTTGCCTGTGCCGGTTTCACCCAATAATAAAATGGGAATCTGGGTTACGGCCGCTTTCTTCAGGTTCTGAAAAAGTCGCAGAACGACCTGATCACGAGTCACAATCTTGAAGGTTTCACATTCTTGAATCAGCGCTTGATCATCTGCCCCTGAAGCACGTTCTGATGGAGTGACGGGCAGGTGCTGCCGAATATTATGTAATTCCTCTTGTAGACGTTCGATCTTTCGACGAGTTTCCTGAACCTCATCGTGATATTGATTCAATTGGGAAATCGAAGTGTCCCGAGCGACCTGTAATTCCTCAATCACGGTCCCAGATTGATTCGACTGATGCTGGGCTTCAGACAGTCGCGCTTCTAACTGTTGAACATGCTGTTGTTTCCCGGATAATTCATGTTCAAGTTGCGTGAGTTGCTGTTCCCTCTGGGAAATTTCCTGGTGCACGGTCAACCGAGACCCCCATAATTTCCACACACCCATTCCAGCAATCGTCATTCCCACAGTCAGGCTCATACTGAAAAATGGCCACATCCACCCCAACTGAAGGCCAAGAAGGATACACCCACTCACAAGCAGGGCCAGGACTCCGGTGATTAAACTGAGCCAACTCTGAGAAAACCCACCCCACATGGGAACCATCACTAACCATCCCAAAGTTACTGCAAGGGAAAAGGCGATCGGATATGGGGCAAGCGAAACCCATGAGTTGGTCAAATACGCATTGGCCCATTCCGCATGAAGCGGGGCAACTGGAACCCCGGAAATCGGCGCAACAGAAGGATTCATTCTTTTGGGCGAGTCGGCAAAGAGAAACACGATTTTGTCTTGGAAAAGATGAGCCAGTTCTTCTCGTTTTCCTGCTTGAATCAAACGGAAAACGTCGGTGAATTGATGCCGAGGAAAAACAACTCTTCCTTCTTTAGACAACGTGCTTGAGACTTGAAGAAATGAATTGATCGGCGGCGGGGTAATGCGAGGATTAAGTAACGAAGCAGCCGCTATTCCAAAGGGGAGGACCGGAGAACTCAAGGCAGACGCATTGAACGTGAATCCTCCAGCCGTCCTGGTCTCATCTAGGGGCAACTCTCGAGGGCCTGTTCGGATGGCTGCCTCCGCCAGGATAGGTGGGACCGAATCTGGATAGACGACTGTTCCCACCTGTTTCGTCACTTCAGCCAATTGCACGAAACCCGCCAACCCGCCACATTCGGAGGCCACAGGCAGGGAAATATCAAGCATTGGAGCAATGGCTGACGCCCCGGCCTGATGAAGCGCGCCGAACATGGATGGCAATACATCCAGATTCCATCGTCCCTCTCCACATAAAGCCGCGCTCTTTTCTTCAGCACGTACAAGGACAATCGATGGAGAAACAGATTGAGAAGGTCGAAGCGAGAGTTGCCAATCGGTAAGCCATCGTTCCCCTTGAGGAAAGATGTGCGAGAACCCAAAGCTCATGGCCGTAAGGCACAACACCGCAAACATGGGCACTAACACAGACCTGACTTGAGGCTTTATCCGCTGTTCACTCATGATTGACTGAAGACCATGGTTAGTGTCCTAGCGACTGACAAGCCTGCCGCACGGCAGGAAAATGGTCATTTGAGGTCATTGTTTCAATAAGCTCACACCCAACCGGATCTCCTTCCTTCGCCACCTGAAGCCAATAGTGTTGAAGAGAAGGATGCTGCGGAGCCCATTGGTCAACCACGCCATCGACATACCACTCCCGTAACGTCTGCTGGGCCCTTGCATCCAAGGCCAACGCCCGCGCGACCATCCACTGGAGAACCATCTTCGGAGACCCACCACGATTCCAGGCGACAGCATCCTCAGGTAAGACACTCGTCCGAAATGGGGCAGGAGTTTGATTCTCGAGATCTTGCCGAATCAAACTAAAACCAGTCAGCACATCCTGTTGTTCGATCGGAGTGAATTGCTTTCGATGAAGTCTCCGACGCAATTGAGCCAACTGATTCTGAGCGGTCCGTGTGGTCATGTCAGGAATTAATGCGCGACAACTGCGAGACCACCACAACATCGCCAACGGCACATTGCGATCAATTCCATTCCCATTCACATACATGGAGGCTAACAGTCCTTGAGCGTCCCGTGATCCGCCTTCCGCCGCTTGTCGAAGTGGATCAACCGCATCACTCATCAAATTTTGTGCCCGCAGCACGATCCCCAAATGAAACAGGGCATCTACAAAGTTCGGGGCTATCCGAACCGCCTCCCGAAAGGTCTGAACCGCTAAAGTCATTTCCCCTTGCTCGGCATGCGCCTTCCCGAGGGAAAAATGAAGATGTGCCCAGTGCGGTTGGAGGTGTATTGCAGTATCTAGCGCCCCCACCGCTTCGCTCCATCGCCGCTGGGACATCAGGCTTACACCTAACTGTGACCATCCTTGAGCCCATTCCGGACGCTGCTCAACCACCCATTGAAATTCTTTTGTGGCATCTTGGAAATGGCCCATCGAGGTGAGTGCCATCCCTACATTGGCATGAAGCCAAAACGTATCAGGGCTAAACGGATCCTGTCGAAGGGCTTCTCGCCAACGATACACCGCTTTGGCCCAATCCCCTAGGCGACTCCAGGCGACTCCCAGAACCAACTGAGCCCGGGTGAAACGGGGATCCAAAGCCAGCGCCTGTTCTAATGATTCCACGCTCGACTTCACCTCGCCCTGTCCCAATAAGGCCACGCCTAAATGGAAATGCGCAGAAACCAAATCAGATTGAAGCGCAATCGACTGTCGGGAATATTTTATGGCTTCTCGATTATTCCCTTCCTGCACAGCAAGGTGACTCAGGTTGGCATAGGCCCTGATTTCACGAGGGTTTAATGCGAGTGCCTTTCGCCAAGCGGTTCGCGCCAAATCATACTCATGGGATTCATAATGGGCCTGCCCCAACGCGACAGACGCCTGCACCCAATCCGGCGCCAAAGAAAGCGCAGCCTGCAAATGCGTCATGGCCACCGCTGGATTGTTGACGGCCAAAAAACCTAAACCCAAGGCATAGCGGGCTTCAACCAAATTTGGCTGAATACGAAGGGCGGACTGCCATTCTTTCATCGCTTGTTCGATCCGCCCATCACCAACTAAGGACACGCCATAGTTATACGCAACCAAGGCCGAGACGGAATAACGTAACGATCCGACCGCCGGATCCAGTCGTTCCGCTTCCGTCCAGGACGTAATCGCCCCAATGAGATCGCCTGTTTTGGCGAGTGTCACACCCAAGTTATGGTAGGCATCCGCATAGTCCGGCTTCTGATGAACTGCCTCGCGGAATTCATCAATCGCCACATCCAATTTATCAGTCAGAAAAAAATCCACCCCCAACCGCAAATGCTCCTCCGTAGGATCGGATTCAGCAACGATCGAAGGTATAGGTTCCTCGAATGGTTCAGCAGCAAAGACTACAACGCCAAGAGATAACACCAAGCTGAACATCCACGCGCTTACACCCACCACCATCATTCTATGACCAACTTTGGTTTTCATCGTTGCTATCATCATATTTCAATTGTTCTATGTAGCCTGGTTTCGGCCCGGCAGCCGAGGTCCTTTTCTTTCGGGAAAAGGACCCAAAACCATGTTGGCCGTGATGTAGCCCTTCGGGTCCCCTGCGCGGTTCGCCGTCTCCGGCGGCACGCAAACTCGCTGCGCTCAAACACTGCGTACCTGTTCTCCGGTTCCGGCTGCACTGCTCAGCCACATCACAAGGCCAGAGAAGAGGGATGAAAAATGACTCTCTTATAGATGGAATTCCAACTCGCTAGGCTCAAACAAGCTCCGTCAGATGATAAGAGCGTCCACCCCGAAAGCCGAGCAGAAGGCGTCGGACTTCAGGAGGAAATCATGAGCGGAGTCATGATATGTCAAAAGAAAAGAGTAAATCCCTAAAAAGAGCCAATCACTTGTCTATATCAATGTATTAAGAAAAAACGGAAAATGGTAGGGTGCGGGAAGAGAAAACCAATTTTTTTCACATGCGAGTGGGTGTGTCAGAATAACCTTTGCACAACACGAACTCACGCCTTAGCCTATGAAAAGAGAACCTTCGCCTTTTCCAGATTCACAAATACGGAAACAGCGGGAAATTAAAACTAGTAAGGCCTCCCTTCAGCTAACTCATTAGAGGGAAACAGACCGTAGTGCAGCTAATGCCTCTGGCAATTCTCGAGCAATCCGGTCATAAACCATTGATCGCAGCGCCAAAAACTGCCAGGGCAATTCGACTAACACCGATTGGTTCGATGAGCGCATAAAGAAATCAATTGAAGTGCTCATAACTACTTGGGCCCTATAGGATTGTCCTTTCACACGTACGACCATCCTCTCTTGGGTTGTTTCAACCTCAGAATAATCGCACAAAGTCACTTCATTTTCACCTTGTCCGTTCTTCGAACATTCAAAAATCTCAATTTGGTTTTTGTCAGTTTCCGAATTCACACAAACAAGGAAATGGACTGGCATTTCTGAATATAGCCGGAAATGTCCTTTAAGAGTTGGGAAATTAGTTTCAATAATAATTTTGTATTCATCAAAGAATAGATTGTAAAGTCTATGAATAATTGAACCCAAGGTTTCCCTTGTAAAAAGCTCACGAGGCCGCATGACTGGTGCTGTGGGCGTCGAATCTGTATCGGGTAGGATAGTTTCGGAAACAGCGCCAGTTCTTGCCTTAATTATTGAAAGAGCTTCTTCCAATATTTGTTCTTCCCTTTCTAAGGAAAGATAGCTTACACAATACTCAATTGGGCGCAGGCTCATAGCTGCCTCATGAGCTTGCTGTTGGATTATCTCTTCATCTTGCGTTGTTAGGTCTGCCACAAACCCTTGTTCTATTGTTCTCTTTATAGCCAGGTGCATGAAGTGCCTTTGCTTTTCGAAGCTCATATTCAACTTTATTTATATCTATGGGAAGATAGGTTGTTAATTTTCCAATATCCTCAATGCCGTGTTGAGTTCTCTGAAGTCTTACAATAAGGCCTAAAGCCTTTTCCAATGAAAGATAAAAACAATTTTCCTCATTTAGTAACCCATATCGAACAATTTCCGTGAGTTGTGGTCTAATCTCATTTTCTAGGACTTTTGCTCTTATGTTGTTAACCTCCGCCCCTGGGAAGGGATGTTTCAGAACTTCTAATCCTAATATATAGGCCAAATTATTAGAATATTTTTCTCGATTCCAAACCAAGTCCGGGACAAATTTAATTGGGTCATCTCCTTCTTTAATTTTTCTAAAACCATAAGCTTTTATCTCTTGGTTTTGAATATCCAAAATGCCCAAAAAACCAATATCACCAAATGTCCATGGTAGGAATTGATGCCGAAAATTCCGAAACTGTTTGCTAGTGAGTTCAGTATAATATGAGAGATATAGGTCAGCTTTTTCTCTCGAAGGTCTATCTAAAACCCATTTTTTATCCAGATTGGCAAGCTGATAGAACAAAACCACAGCATCCAATTTCACATTCAACCAAATGCTCTGGTTCCAACTTTTTCTAAACTCTTCTATCGATTGGATGTCCCATTTTTCAGCATGAAATGCGATTACGTAATCTCTCAACTTTTTGAAATAGAAACTGATTCTGTATTCATGTCCTACCCGACTTCTTTCCAAAATATTAGCCTCGAAAAGAGTGGGCAACAAGGATTCATGAACAGCTAACCCAAGTTTTTTCCGAATAATCTCTTCAAGAATGGGGTCTTCGTTTTCCGCGAATTGTAAATTTGCAATAATGTTAAGAATTCGTTCTGCCGCACCTCTATCTGCTTTGTGGATTCTTAGCAACACACACTTATAGTATTCATCGTAAAACTCCCGGATTGAAAAAGTTAGATGCTCACATTTGGCATTCCTGGCAACTTCAAAAAAAATTCTTAATAAAAAGGGAGATTGTCGACACTCCCCCAAAACCTCATCTTCGAATAAGCCGTGAAAGTCATAAAAACTGCGATAAAGGTCTATGAGTTTCAAAAATTCACTTTCCTCAAATGGCTCTACGGGGAAACCGGAAAATTGGTTTTTCACAGAATAGACATGGTCAGAAAGATAGGTTGGGATTCCGTTTTTGTTCAAGAATAAATCCCATTGCCCTGCTTTACAGCTAATAATCAGCTTGATATTTTTTCCTTTAATGTGTTTAACGAATTCCCCAAGAATTTCGACCTTTTCCTGATTTGACCACTCATCTACACCGTCAATAAAAACCAGGAACTGGTGTTCCTTGAAAATTTTGCATACTTTTTTCAATAACGGTATTTCCGAATATTGTGGCGAGAAGGCCCAATTAAAATCATCTGCAATAGACGCTGCTATACTTTTGGTAAGCTCCGGGGCTCTATAGAAAAAAACTGGGGACCTCCTGTTAAGATCTCTGGCGAGACCGCACATGGAACATGTTTTGCTGGAACCGGAATCTCCAACCAGGGAAAAAACACTCTTTTCGCTCTTTAGAAAGTTGTCGAAATTTTCTCGCAGTTTCTGTGAAGCAATGTAAAGTTCAGGAATGAATTTCTTATGCGGTTGGGACTTTGAGCCTAAGAGGGTGTTCATTCCTTCTTGGATCTGTTGATTGCAAAACTCCCGAATGTTGTCGGAAGAATAGCCGATAAAATATTCAAGCGCCTCTTCATAAATTTGTTCAAGATCCTCGCCACACTCATATCCGAGAATTTTCTCTTTATCCCACTGAACTTCAACCTTATCTATCGTCTTGTACATCTTTGTTGATTTTCCGTTTGTTACAATTGAAACTGGGGCTATGGGATGCACCAGACGTGCGTAGCAAACAGCTTGCTCTTTATCATCATCAGTTAGTTTTTTTGAATCAGTTTTGACCTCTATGACGAATAGGTTTTTCCCGTCTCGAGTTACAAGAATATCTAGCCTTGGCCGAGCAGTTTTGATTTGTGCTTGTGTATCGATCTCATGCAAGTCTTTTGGAAGACGAATAAAAAAACTTTTCTCAAAACCTAATTCATCTTCAGAAAAGCCCAACGACTTCAAAAAAGGCAATATGAGTTTGACCTTTATGTCTTCTTCCGTCTGACTCATTCTAGATTTCACCGATCATGTCAGTGGTAATTTCGATAACTAGTAAAGCGGAAAGGTTAAGCTTTTTGTTGTTCATTGTCAGCCCATGTCACACAATAGTTAGGGAAAGGTTGGGAAAATAGGTGTGGTAATAACCGCAATCGCGAGTGAGGCATTGATTAGCTTGGCCCTCGGCATGTACGGCGACTAATACATCGGCAATCAGATTCTGTCGCGCATTCTAATAAGGCCTCTCTCCCGCCTTGAGGCCGACGCCTGCCGGCTGGTCTTTTGAGACGGATGCCCCGTTCGTGACGCGGGCCCTGTTTGAGCGTAGCGAGTTGGTCCGCACTCCTACAGTTCGCGTTCGTCCCATCGAAATGTGACCAGACGGGGCGTCAATGGTTTTGGATCCTTTTCCCGAAAGAAAAGGATCTCGGCTGCCGGGCCGAGACCCGGCAAATACCATTCAATAAAAAATGTGGGAATTAGAGTTCCTCTGCCTAAGGTTCTTGAACAAGCGGTGACTCTTCACCCTCACCCTGCCCTCTCCCTCAAGGGCGAGGGATTTTAATACTAAGATAAACTTTAAGAGATTGCGAAGGTGACTAAGGCCAGGAAGTATATGCCATTGGGTAGGAGTTTTTGGTGGCGAAGGCGGGACTTGAAGTCGCAGCAGCGGAAGCCTGGCTCCTGCTCCCAATAGGCCCCCCACACCCCCTCTGGCCTCCGCAAAGCTCCGGGAACCCCATGAAGGGGGAATACCCCCTTCAGAACCCCTGTTCAAGTTCCGCTCTTTTGATTGTTGTCGATGCTTTTGTAGACAGAATCGATATTGATGTCAGGTAGGACTATTTGGTGCCGAAGGCGGGACTTGAACCCGCATGGGGAAACCCCCACACGCCCCTCAAACGTGCGTGTCTGCCATTCCACCACTTCGGCACTCAATCCCACGATTATGAAACCTCTCGCAGTCCTTGTCAACGCATAGAAGGGCGGGTAGAATCGCCTCAACCGTTCATTGTTTGATCTCTCGCATACACACACCTGTTATGACGATCTCTTCTTCATCACCTGCTCCGCTCACCCAATCACAACATTGGGTTGGGGCGTTTTTCGATATGGATAATACGTTAGTTCCCGGACCTTCTATTGAAATAGGATTTTTTCGGTATTTGTGGAAAAACGACGTAGTTGGCTGGCCGGAATTGTGGAAGAGTTTCCGATATGCGCTTCGACACATGCCCCCCGTTTCACTTAGTCCCCTTCGAGGGAATAAGGTCTATCTTCTGGGACAAGATGTCTCCTATATTGAACAACTGGCCAAGGAATATGTGGAATTGTTTGTCTTGCCGCGAGTGGCTTCTCGGGCTTTAGGCCGCCTGTCTCACCACAAGAATGCGGGACATGTCGTAGCAGTGGTCAGTGGATCCCCTGATTGTTTGGTGAAACCGTTAGCAGAAATGCTGGGAGTGCCCTTAGTCTTTGGTGCAAAATTAGAAATCCAGTCAGGCCTGTACACTGGACGTGTTTTTGCTCCCTTGCCTTATGGGGAAGGGAAGGGTCGGTATATCGAACGCTTAGCTGCTCAATTTAATCTAGATTTGAGGCGGAGTTATGCCTATGGTGATAGCCCTGGGGACTTTCAGGCATTGCAATTGGTCGGCCACCCTTTTGTCGTGAATCCCATTCGCGGCATGGCGCGCATTGCTCGCCAACAAGGTTGGCCTGTGACACAGTGGGTCTAGTCTTGACACCCTCACTTTGTTGATTCCTTTTCCCTACGCCACCGAGATTCGGTAAAATTCCTGTTTCCAAGGTTGATCCCATTCTCTACTATGACCACATCTCAGGCTCTACAAATCACAGAAATTTTCCATAGCATTCAAGGTGAATCTACTCGTGTGGGCCAGCCGTGCGTGTTTGTTCGTTTGACGGGCTGCCCACTTCGTTGTACCTGGTGCGATACTGAATATGCGTTTCATGGTGGAGAGACTATGCCTCTAGAAGCCATTGTGGATCGAGTGCAATCCTATGGTTGTCCATTGGTGGAAGTGACCGGTGGGGAACCGTTGCATCAGCCAGGAGCTCTGGTATTGTTACAAAAGTTATGTGATACCGGGTATCAGGTTATGATTGAGACCAGCGGAAGCTTTGATATCTCTGCCATTGATCCTCGCGTGTCCATTATTATGGATGTGAAATGCCCTGGTAGCGGCATGACTGATCAAATGCGATGGGCCAACATCGAACACCTCTCGCATAAAGACGAAGTAAAATTTGTCTTAAAGGATCAAACAGATTATGAATGGGCTGCAGACATTGTGAAACACTACAGATTGGGCGAGCGGTGCACCGTGCTGTTTAGTCCTGTCTTTGGATCGCTCGACTTACAACCGTTAGCTGAACGGATCCTGAGTGATCGACTTCCCGTTCGAATGCAAATGCAACTCCATAAGCTCATTTGGGATCCGGAAACCCGCGGCGTATAATTTTTTGAATCAGGCACCATAACCTCACTGAAGTAACTCTTTTATTTCATTATTCGAAGGAGACGTATGAATATTCTGGCAAAGCAGGGGGAGGCTACGACGGTCTCAACAGAATTATTGGTCTGTTTGACCTATGAAAAAGAAAAATCCTGGAGCAAAGCTCTGGGGGCACTGGACAAAAAGTTAGGTGGGCAGCTCAGTGATATCCGAAAAAGTGGCGAATTTTCTGGAAAACCCAACGAGACAACGTTAGTACATATTTCCGACAAGCTCCCAGCAAAACGAGTGTTGCTTGTCGGAATCGGCACACAAGAAACGTTGACGCTAGAACGTATACGACAAGCCATGGGCATGGCCGTCAAACGAGCCAGGCGCGTGAAAGCGAAAGGGTTGGCCTGTGTGATGCCTGATGTGCCCAAAACCATCGGACGCCTCGATGATGTCGCGCAAGCCATGGCCGAAGGCGCAGTAGTGGGAGATTATCGTTTTACGGAATACCTCACCGATCAGACTGAAGACCGAAAAACGTTGCTAGCCTGCACGTTGCTCGCACAAACCTCCGCGAATCACGCTCTGGTCAGTGCTGGAGCTAAACGAGGGCACATACTCGGGGAAGCCACTTGTTTTGTCCGAGATATGTGTAATCGACCCGCTAATATCTTGAAACCGTCACGAGTCGTAGCCGAAGCTAAAACGATTGCCAAAGAATCAAAAATTCGGCTGAAAGTGTTGGATCGCCAGCACATGAAGAAGCTGGGCATGGGGGGGGTGTTAGGTGTCGGACAGGGCAGCATTGAACCGCCACATTTTATTATTTTGGAATATTCTGGCGGTTCAAAGACGCAACGTCCGGTCGTGTTGGTCGGGAAAACCGTCACGTTTGATTCTGGTGGAATTTCCCTGAAACCCTCAGAAAATATGGAACATATGAAAGCCGATATGACGGGTGGGGCCGAGGTCTTGGCCGCCGTTCGTGCGGCCTCCCGATTGAAACTCCCCATGAATATCATCGGGCTGCTTCCAGTGGTAGAAAATATGCCAGGAGGACGAGCCACGAAACCAGGCGACGTGCTCACCATGCTTTCCGGAAAAACC
>JAJDBR010000216.1 GCA_029261275.1 Nitrospirales bacterium | reverse complement strand
ATTCTCTGTGGCTTGGCGGTCAAACTTGAAAGGAGAGGTGATGGCCCCACCCCCAGGGGAGAAGAAGGTCAGCCGATTGGTGTCTTTATTTTGTTTGATCTCCCAGGTGGTGCCGTTGGCCACGAAGTTCAAGAGGGCGTGGTTGTCCGCGTTGTCTTGTTCGATGCGCAGATTGCCGTTGCGCACGTGCAGTTTATCCTGCGGGGAATCCGTCCCCACGCCGATGTGGCCATCGAAGTCAATCCGCAGACTGTGATCGGGAGCGCCACGGCGGATTTCAAAAATCCCATCGCTATTATTTTCGTTAATAACAAAGCGATCATTCCAGGCCTCCAGTTCCCAGGTCGAGGCACCAGAACTGGTACTTCGGAGACCGAGTTCAGTAAAACTACTTCCCGTGACAAACAGCTCGCAGCAGGTCTCGTTGGTCGAGCCGATGTTGACCTTGCCGGTACTGCGGTCGATGTGGACGGCGCTATTGGCCAGATGAAGGTCGCCAGACGGTTCGACAAACAGCGAGCGGTGGTTATTATCTCCTCCGAAGATAAGCAGGGGATTGCTCCCCTGCCCATCGATGTCGTCCCATAATTGCCAAGAATCAGTATTGGTCCCGCCGTTGTTGCTGCCGCTGATAAACCAGTCAATATTATCTCCATCGTCGTCGTTGGTGTCATCAAAGAACAATGCTGGGGATGTATCCGTAATGGTGAGGTCCGCGGCCGCCGCCGAAGGGATGAGCTGATCCCAGAGCGCGGCCCACAGCGTGCTGAGGCCAGGGAGAGCACTCCGCTGCGCAGCCGGATCAGGCTCCACCAGCAACCGCCCCTGTTCGACACGAAAGCGGCCACTCTGCCGCGTGGTAGGGATGGCCTCCAGCTCGGCCTTGGTGAGGTCGTCGCGCTGGATGGTTGGGGTGGCATAGACATCATAGTTGTAATGCCCATCCATGAGGGTGCCGGGGTTGGACCAGGAGAGGGCGCCGTCTTTGCTATGTTGTTTCACCTGAAAGTCGTGCGGCCCAGCCATCTGGAGCATAAGGGTGGCGCTGCTACTACTTGCGGTGAGCCCACTCGCACTCACGCGGACGTCCAGTCGCGGTGGGGCAATCTTGGGGGGTTCCGCCTGAAGCGGCAGGTGCAGGCCGATCAGCACGAGCACACTCAGCACGGCGGTGGTGTGGATGAAGCTCGGGATCTTGTGTCGCATATGATGGCCCTCCTGTATGAATTGTCGTCATGAATGAGTAGCGAACGACGGAAGCGGGCGCGTCGCCTTGCCCATGATGGGTTATGCTACTCCCGCGCCCGGCCAAAAGTCATCAGGGCCTGGGCTGGGTTTGAACGAGAGGAGGGCTACTCGGGGATTGCTAGCGAGACGATTCAGGAGGATCTGGTGCTTGGGAGGAAGTCCTCGCCGTGAAAGAATTTGAATACGTTTGATGTGGAAGGGTCTGACGCCGCAAGGGGTTGGGCTTTTGGGTTGTTTGAGGAGATTATCTCGAAACACCACGACCCCTGGGAGGAGTGAGCACCCAGAGGTGGTCAAAGCTGCTACATTCTTTTGCCGTCACAATAGTGCGGGATCACGTGGGCTAGCCTTCGGATGGAACGCCCTCGTTTCGAACCCGTTGCTGCATCATGGCTTCGAGCGCGACCATCTTGTTCTCTAACGTTTCCAGCCGCGCCTCTTTCGCCTTCAGTGTGCTCACTTTGCTTTTCAACACTTCCAACTGCGTCTCGTTCGCTGTCACTTCTAGCGTGAGCGCCGCGATCTGTTCGACTTTTTGGTCGCTTTCGCCTTTTAACTGCTCAATATAAATATGCGCCTTTTCCAGTTCTTCCAACATCCCCTGACTGCGAGTGGCGACGTTCACCATGGCGTGGCCCTGCGCATTGATTTGTCCTGCGCCCACCGCGGGGAGATGGTGGTGTTGCCACATGTAGGCCGCATGGTCCTGTATTGATTCCAGGCTATATTCTGGTTCAAAGACATAATCGGGATTGCTGAGCGTCCCCGTCACCACGAGGTCACCGTTGATATCAACCGTGTCTCCCCCTAAGACCCCGACGCGGAACAAATTCTCTTGTGCTTGCCGGTCGAACTTAAACGAGGCGGTCGTAGCCCCGCCACCGGGAGCAAAGAAGGTCAAGCGCCCGGTGTCTTTATTGTTCTTGATCTCCCAGGTGTTGCCATTGGCCACGAAGTTCAAGGTGGCGTGGTTGTCCGCGCCGATTTGCTCGATGCGCAGATTGCCGCCAAGCACGTGGAGTTTGTCGAGCGGGATCTGGGTGCCCACGCCTAGGTGCCCGTTGATGCCGAGAATGTCGTTATCGAACTCGCCGTAGATCAAAGGTGAGGATGTGCCCGTTATGCTGCCGTCGATGTAGAGCTTGTCGGACCCAAGTTCATTGGCGCCGGCTCCCCCCCCCACAAAGACATTGCGGGACCCCGTTTGGTTGCTTAGGGCCGCCCCCGCGCCGAGATAGGTGTTTGCATTCCCGGTTGTGTTCGCGCCGCCTGCCGAGTTGCCTATAAAGGTGTTGTTCTCCGCTATGTTGGTCTCCTCGCCAGCAAATTGGCCCACAAAGGTGTTGCCAGATCCCGTGGTCTTGACCCCCGCAGCGGCCCCAACCATGGTGTTTCCATCTTCGTCGGTGATCGCGGCGCCGGCGTCTTCGCCGAGCAGTGTATTGTCATGCGCTTCGGTTGGGTTCAGACTGGCGCCTGCGCCGGTGCCCAGCACGGTGTTGTCGAGTGCCTGGGCCGTGGGGACCAGCAGCCCGAGCAGGCTTATGGCGAAAAGGGTAACGGTGAGTACGGTGGGAAAGGAAATGGTGTGTCTCTTCAACATGGCAGATCTCCTCTTATGATTGTGATACGTCATGCGTTCTGATCGTTCGCCCTGGAACGACTTCGGGGGATGATTGTAGCCCATGGCCCCATCTAACAACAGGACGTCATTGGGAAGGGGCTCAGGCGGAAAGGAGGGTCCACCTAACAGGTTCGCCAGGTGGCGCAGATTTTCTCTGGGTGTGAAGCGGCCACGAATGAGGGAGTGGGGGCCCTAGCCCTCATCCTTTAGCAGCGTGCCGCGGCGTTGCGCGACCTGGTCATGCACCAGCGCCTTGAGTGCGGCCATCTCGCCCTCCAACGTTTCCAGCCGCGCCTCCTTCGCCTTCAGTGCCGTTACTTCGCCTTGGAGGTGTTCAATAGAATGTTGAGCGGTTTCCAGTTGAGTCTTGTGTTGGGCCTCATTTGCCGCCACCTCCCCATGCAGTTGCTCAATATAGATATGTGCTTTCTCGAGTTCTTCGAGCATGCCCTGACTGCGGGTGGCCACGTTGAC
The DNA here is from genome assembly GCA_029261275.1 of Nitrospirales bacterium. Lineage (GTDB taxonomy): Bacteria > Nitrospirota > Nitrospiria > Nitrospirales > UBA8639 > Nitrospira_E. The sequence continues at coordinate 3,839 of JAJDBR010000216.1, read as the reverse complement.
CATGGCGTGGCCCTGCGCATTGACTTTCCCTGTCCCCACGGCGGGTAGATGTTTGTTCTCCCACATGTAGGCCGCATGGTCGTCGATGGATTCGAGGGCGTACTCCGGTTCAAAGACATAATCGGGATTACTGAGCGTCCCCGTCACCACGAGGTCGCCGTTGATATCCACCGTGTCCCCCCCTAAGACCCCGACGCGGAACAAATTCTCTTGCGCTTGCCGGTCGAACTTAAACGACGCGGTCGTAGCCCCGCCACCGGGAGCAAAGAAGGTCAGGCGCCCGGTGTCTTTATTGTTCTTGATCTCCCACGTGTTGCCGTTGGCGATGAAGTTCAAGGTGGCGTGGTTGTCCGCGTTGTCTTGTTCGATGCGCAGATTGCCGTCCTTCACGTGGAGTTTATCCGCCGGGAATAACGTTCCCAGGCCGATGTGGCCGGTGTCCTTAATCCACAGACTTGCGTCGGGTGCCCCCTTGGAAATCAGGAAAATGGCCCCGCCATCGTTTTCGCTCACAAAGAAAGCAGCACTGTTGGCCTTGAGTTGCCAGGTCGAGGCCCCCGCACTTGTGCTTCTGAGGCCGAGTTGCGCAATACTATCCCCCGTCACAAACAATTCACAGCAGGTCTCGGTGATCGAGCCGATGTTGAGATGGCCGAGACTGCGGTCGATGTAGACCGCGCCGTCGGCCAAAAAGATGCCACCTAACGAACCGACTACCAGCGTGGCGTGGTTATTAGCCCCCCCGAAAATGTTCAGTGGAAAGCTTCCCGTGTGAGTTGAGTCAAACAAAGTCCAACGATCAGTACTGGTCCCGGAGTTGTTTTGGCCTTCGATAATCCAGTCCATATTATCCCCATCGTCGTCGTCGGTGTCGTCCCAGATCAAAAGTGGGGAAGGATCCGTAATCGTGAGGTCCTGAGCCGCAGCGGAAGGAATGAGCTGATCGACCAGCGCGGCCCACAGCGTGCTGAGGTCCGGAAGGCTACTTCTTTGCGCCGCGGGATCAGGCTCCACCAGCAATCGCCCCTGTTCGACACGAAAGCGGCCACTCTGTCGCGTGGTGGGGATGGCGTCCAGCTCCGCCTTGGTGAGGTCCTGGCGCTGAATATTGGGGATGGCATACACATCGTAGTTGTAGTGCCCATCGATGAGGGTGCCGGGGTTGTACCAATTGAGTGAGCCGTCTTTGCTGTGCTGTGTGACCTGAAAGTCATTGGGCCCGGCGATTTGGAGCATAAGGCTGGCGCTGCTGCTGCTCGCCGTCAGCCCATTACCACTCACGCGCACGTCCAGCCGTGGCGGGGCAATCTTGGGGGGTTCGGCTTGGAGTGGGAGGTGCAGGCCGATCAGCACGAGCACACTCAGCACGGCGGTGGTTCGGATGAACGTGGTCATAAGGAGTTCCTCCTTTTGTCGTGGTGACGGGGATGAGGCCAATGATTGTAGCCCATCGCCACATCAATCAATAGCCCGTCATTGGACGGGGGGCTGGCGGAATGCGGGGCATGCTCAAAGAAGAGTGGCTTCGTAGAGACAGGAGAAACCCGACGACTTCTGGGGGCGAAAACCCAGAGGGGGGCAAGCCTGCCAACCTCTTTGGCTGGCACAGTTGCGAGAGCTGGCGTTAGGAGACGTTACCCCTCCGATAGCGCGCCTTAGTTCCGCACTATGAATTGCTGCATCATGGCTTCGAGCGCGGTCACTTTGCCTTTCAATCCTTCCATCTCTGCATCCTTCGCGGTCGCCACCTCTTTCAACACTTCCAGTTGAGCCTCGTTCTCCTGAAGCGCCATCACTTCACTTTTCAACGCTTCTAACTGTGCTTTATTCTGAGTCTTATTCTGTGCCATCTCCCCATGCAGTTGTTCAATGTAAATATGCGCTTTCTCCAGTTCCTCGAGCATGCCCTGACTGCGAGTGGCGACGTTCACCATCGCTTGGCCCTGAGCATTGATCTGTCCCGCGCCCACCGCGGGGAGATGGTGGTGTTGCCACATGTAGGCCGCATGGGCGTCAATGGATTCGAGGGCGTAGTCCTGGGTAAAGACGTAATCCGGATTACTGATGGTCCCCGTCACCACCAGGTCGCCGTTGATATCCACCGTGCTGGCGCCCAACACGCCCACCCGGAAGAGATTCTCCGTCGCGGAGCGGTCGAACTTAAACGACGCGGTGGTGGCGCCCCCGCCCGGGGCGAAGAAGGTCAAGCGTCCGGTGTCTTTATTGTTCTTGATTTCCCAAGTGTTGCCATTGGCCACGAAGTTCAAGGTGGCGTGGTTGTCCGCGCCGATTTGCTCGATGCGCAAATTGCCATTGTACACGTGGAGCTTTTCCGACGGGAACCCCGTCCCTATGCCAATGTAGCCGGTGTCCTTAATCCACAGACTTGCGCCAGGTGCCCCCTTGGCAATCAGGAAAATAGCCCCGCCATCGTTTTCGCTCACAAAGAAAGCGGCACTGTTGGCCTTAAGTTGCCAGGTCGACGCCCCAGCACTCGTGCTTCTGAGGCCGAGTTGCGCAAGACTATCCCCCGTCAGAAACAATTCACAGCAGGTCTCGGTGGTCGAGCCGATGTTGAGGTGGCCTACATCGCGGTCGATGAAGAGGGCGTCGTTGGCTAGACTGAGGTCACCTTCCCCATCGACCACCAGCGAGTTGTAGTTGGTATTCCCACCGGAGATACGCAGGGGGTCGCGCGGGCCACCCAATGCTTATGTTGAATCACGCAGGATCCATATATCACTGCTGGTCCCGCTGTTGTTGTGGCCATATATAATCCAGTCAGCAGTACCGCCGTCGTCGGTGTCATCCCAGCTCACCGCCGGAAAAGTACTAGAAGCCTTGATGTCCTGGGCGGCCACCGAGGGAATGAGCTGATCGACCAGCGCGGCCCACAGCGTGCTGAGGTCCGGAAGGCTACTGGTTTGTGCTAAGTGATCGGCCTCCACTTGGAGTTGCCCATGGGCAATCGTTGGGGGTTCCGCCTGGAGCGGCAGGTGTAGGCCGATGAGCACCAGCACACTCAGCACGGCGGTGGTTCGGATGACGTTCGGGATTTGGTGTCGCATATGATGGCCCTCCTGTAGAAATGATCATGACGACGCTGTGACCGACAATCAACGCGGGCGCGTCGCCTGGCCGATACTGGGTGATGCTACTCCCGCGCTCGACCAAAAGTCATCAGGCCCGGAGGGTAGGCAAGGGACTGGACTCCGGCAGAGGCGTTCGAAAGGAGTGCACTAGAGGAAGATAAGGAGAGAGGGTCTCGTCATGTTCCGGGACCGTTGTTTGTAGACCAGAGCGAGAAACATCACGACCCCGAGGAGGGAATACCCAGAGGTCGTGAAGCCGGCTCCGCTCTTTTGCTGTCGTAGTCGCGCGGGTTTGCGTGGGGGAGCTAGCCCTTGGATGGGACGTCCTGGTGGCGAGCCAGTAACTGATGCATCATGGTCTTGAGGGTTTCCATCTCCGAAACCTTCTCCTTCAGTGCGGTCATTTCGCTCTTCAATGCCTCTAGCTCAGTCTCTTTCTTTTTCAGCGTGGTCACTTCGCCCTGGAGGTGTTCGATATTCTGATGCGCCTGTTTAAGTTCGGTTTCGTTCTCGGCTTTATTCCCCACCATGTCCTTGTGAAGTTGTTCAATATAGATATGCGCTTTCTCAAGTTCTTCCAACATCCCCTGGCTACGGGTGGCGACGTTCACCATCGGCTTCCCCTGAGCATTGACCTGTCCTGCCCCCACCGCTGGTAAGTGGTGGTGCTCCCACATATACGCGGCATGGTCGTCGATGGATTCCAGCGCATACTCGGGGGTAAAGACATAATCGGGATTACTGATG
>JAJDBR010000215.1 GCA_029261275.1 Nitrospirales bacterium | reverse complement strand
CACTTTCCATTCGAGAATACGTTCGGAGGTCGCAGTCCTGATTGGAACCCATCGCTGTAGCTTTCCAGAAAATCCAAACAATCGCGTGGTGGTTTGGACAAATCCGGTGACACCTTTCGCCTTTATAGCCACGACCTGTTCGCCTGCACTCAATACCCGCCTAGTAATCCCCTCCCTCGTCGTAATACCAAACAACTCACCCTGTCTAGAGGTAATACTCACCCGATCCGTTCCCACATCACGGGCTTCGCTTGTATTCTGGCCCATCCCCACCCCCAAACACACCACGAATGCAAAGGCCAAGAGGGGTATTACTTCCTGAATCACAAGGACTAGCGATAATCCCAAGGGACACCTCGGTCTTCTTGCATGAGAGGACCTAATATTTTCTGAATCAATTGTGTCCCATTCCCTTTGGAACCCCACAACCCTGTCAGGCTGATCATGAAATCAACTTGCTCGCGGTCAGGAAACCGAAGGTACAAGAGCCCAACGGAAAAGCAACGGCAAGGGTTTTGATAAAGAGCCACGACATCCCATTCGCTTGTCTGGCCTGTGCGGAAATCGTGATACCAACGAGAGCCCACCGTAAGTCCTCCAGGTAGCCGGACTCCCCCTCCGGCCGTGAGAAAAATAATTTCCCCAGTTGGGTCCAACACCTCATTGAACGAAATAGGATTCCAAATGTCTCCACGACGGGTCTGTGAACCGGATTTAGAGTATCGTTGACCAACCGAGAGATACCAGGCTTGCTGTCCCATAATCATTCCGTCAGAGTTGAATTGTCTGAGTTCTTTCTGTTTATGATCAAAAAATGCATCGATGTTCAGATTAAAAGTAGAGAGGAGGTTTTGTCCTCCTAAGGGTTGCTGAAATTCCCCACGAGTTAAAATATTTGAAAACTTTGACGCCTGTGGAGGGGGATTCCCCACATGATAACTTTGTGCAGCAAACAGCTTTACCCATGTGCTGGATCCACCATCTCTCCCTTGATGACTCAATCGATTTTGTAGCGAATAGGTCAGTAAGCTCTTATTGATCAAATCATCAACTGCATCAATTTGAACAAGTTTAGCTTGTCTGGTTTGCGGGACAAACTCATAAATGATATTCGGTTTCACTGAATGTCTGACCGCCCCATACTCATTAAAAACAAATCGTTTTGATAGATTCGAAAATGCTTCAGCCCCAATCCAATAGGTTTCCCGGAATTCTCGTGACGAGTCCGTGGAGCCACGAGAATACGCTACTTCGCGGAACTTCACCTGGGGTCGAAACCCCAGCGTGTGCCCAACATGCAAACCTTCAAGAGACAGCCCCGGCAAGAAATCCAACCGACTTACTCGAAACCCTTCTTCCCGCCAAAAATGAACAAAGGTTGTATCTGCCGTCAGAGTGAGCGGACTCCCCAATAATCCTGGGTGAACCAATCGATGCCCAATTTCTGGCAACCGTTGAAACGTCGTGTCTCCTCCCGCATTCAACGGTTGAAGATATTGCCCCCAGAGGTACAAAGCTCCATGATCTAATTGCTGTATTAGCGTAAGATTGGATTCCTGACTCGGCAGCGCACGTTGAACCCCGGAACTACTTAAGTCCTGTAAAATATCACGGTCAGTGGAATAATTCAGATTCATACGAAAAGAAAGACTAGGTGTGAACCTTTGGGAATGAGCACCTCGAATCTCTGCTCGGCCACGATTTTGATCCGTATCATAAAGAGACCGCATCAACCAATTCCCCTTGGCTTGGCGGCTCCAGACATACCGATAATTCAAATCGCCCCCATACCCGCGATCGGACAAAATTTGAGGTGAAATGGTCAAATCTTGACTAGGATTAATCGCCCAAAAGAATCCTTGTCGATATTTAAAACCAAACTTATTGTCGATCCCAATTGTCGGAATAAGTAACCCGGATTTGCGATCAGCTCCTAAAGGGTATTGAAAAGTTGGGAGAGGAATGATCGGAACATCATTGACATTAAACCAGACCCCTCTCCCGAACAGGCTATCTTCATACTCTAAGTCCAGGTCATCAAAGGTGAAACGCCATGCCGGAATCTGACCATCTTTCGCATCACAATTGGTAAACGAGCCTTCCTTAATTCGATAATGTGTTTCGGAAAAGCGCTGAAGTCGACGGCCCGTCACGAAAGAATTTTGTTCTTTGCCAAAAATCGCTCCCTTTGTGAGCACTCCAGCTTCCGTGTTCATATTCAACTCAAGTTGTTCTGCCCATATTTCAGCCTGCCCATCTCGAAGATGCACATGCCCATGGGCCAGCAATTGTCCTGTTAATTTTTGAAGAGTGGCGTCGTCGGCGAGAAGTCGAACAGCCCCTCGAGTCACATCGACAGATCCAATGGCATGATATTCTTCGCGCTCCTGATCATATTCAATGCGATCAGCCTTGATTTCAACGGGAATCCCCCGGGAATTCGCGGTATTTACCTGTTGTGTTTGTGAAGGCTCTTCAGCGAATACCAGCGTATCAACAACAAATATGGTAAGCAGAAGCCCCAAAAGACATGTGAGGAGCCTCACCTGCCGAATCATCTCTAGTCGTGACTCATTGGTGAGGGTGGGCAGGACAGGTGTTGCAAGATTTCTCCAACCAAGAACAACGACCCGGTGACACATATCAGATCAGTGAGGCGAGCACGCTGGCGAGCCTGACAATAGGCTTCCCAAGGGTCCGCTATGGCACAGATATTTATGTTCCCTGGCGGGACAGCTTGCTGGAGCTCATCCACCGTCGCAGCTCGATTCATGTGAGGTTGAGTGACAATCAAGCTACCAATAAGGGGGAGCAAAATTTGCAAATACTCAGCATGATTTTTATCTTGCATCATCCCGAGTATGAGAATAATTTTTCGGTCAGGGCAATCATGAAGTTGCGATTGGAGAAAGTCAAATAAGACTTGCGCGCCTAAAGAATTGTGGGCCCCATCTAAGATGATCATTGGGTCATGTTGCACGATTTCTAGACGGCCCTTCCAATAAACATGCTGTAATCCGTATTTGATGGCGTCCACAGAAAGAGGGAATTGTTGGGTCGTTGCCGATTCCAGTAAGGCCAATGCACATCCGGCATTGTGCCACTGATGTCGCCCAAGCAAATTCGTATGCAAGCTAGGAATGGTATCTCGAAGCCCACGGTAGGTAAATTCTGTTTGATGTGATTTTGAACAAAAAAAGTCTGCCCCATAACGATACACTGGAGCATGGTGGGCAAGGGCCCTTTCTTCAAATATCGGATGCAGGGTGTCTGGCATCTGCCCCAACACTACTGGCACAGGGTGATGAATAATGCCGGCCTTTTCTCCTGCAATGGCTTGAAGTGTCGGCCCAAGATACATCTCATGATCAAACCCAATCCCCGTGATAAGCACACCTAAAGAGTCCAGTACATTCGTCGCATCATACCGACCACCTAACCCAACTTCGACAACGGCAATATCAATATTTTGATCGAGGAAATACTGAAAAGCCATGGCCGTCGTGAACTCGAAAAACGTCAATGCTCCAAACGGTTCTGCGACCTGCCCAATGCGTGCAGTTAACTCACACACATCTGCTTCAGAAATATCTTCGTCTTGGACTCGAATGCGCTCTCGGAAATCAATCAAATGGGGCGAGGTATACAGGCCCACCCGATACCCACCAGCCTGTAGCATAGCTGCCACCATCGCGGCGGAAGACCCCTTCCCATTTGTTCCACCAATATGAAGCGTGGCATATTTTCGCTGCGGATGATTTAAGCGGTGAAGAAGATTCGTGATGGCCTCAAGGCCGAGCTTGACGCCAAAACGATGAAGGGCAAACAGATAGTCAAGAGTTTCTGGATAGGTTAGCACGCCAATAGCCAAATGATCGGCAAGAAACGAACGAGGGAGGAAACAGCCTAGGCGGACATCGCACGTGCTCCGCAGTGAGTAAGCAACGTGGCTAGTGTATCTTTCAGAACTTTCCGTTTCACAATTTTATCGACCATCCCATGATCCAATAAAAATTCGGCCCGTTGAAACCCTTCTGGCAATCGTTGTTTGATCGTTTGCTCAATCACCCGCGGACCGGCAAACCCTATAAGCGCCTTCGGCTCAGCAAGAATAATATCACCTAACATTGCCACACTGGCCGTCACTCCGCCAAAAGTTGGGTCAGTCAATAAGACAACATAGGGCAACTTAGCTTCATGAAGATTGGCAATAGCTGCAGCTGTTTTCGCCATCTGCATGAGAGACAAGGTTCCCTCTTGCATCCGCGCACCCCCGGAGGTCGTCACTAACAAAAACGGCAGATGGTCAGTCACGGCTCGATCAATGGCACGACAAATTTTCTCTCCCACAACGGACCCCATACTGCCACCCATAAACGAAAAATCAAAAATACCTATCGCAAGAGGAATCTCTCGGATACAGCAAGACCCAGTGAGAATCGCTTCCTGTTTACTTGTTTTTTCTTGTGCATTTACAAGACGGGTTTGATAGGGAAGAGTGTCTTCAAATTCCAAGGGATCATTGGCCAGAAGATCAGCATCCCACTCCCGAAACGTTCCAGCATCCGTTAACAATTCCACCCGCTCTTCAATCGACATAGGGAAATGATAGGAACATTTTGGACAGACTTTGAGATTCCGTTCAACTTCGCGTTTAAAGATAATGGCCCGGCAGACCGTACATTTAATCCACATCCCCTCCATAATATTGACAGAACTACCTTGGGAATCTTCCGGCTTACTTCGTTTAAACCATCCCATTAACCCTGGCCTTTCTTGGCGGTCAAGAAGCCACTTAGAATCATGTCAGAAAGGTACATGTGAAGCATTGGACACGGGAGAAAAAACCCGCCAAAAGGAACGGGGCATTTTCACCTCGATTAGACTGTAAAAAACTGTAGCACAGGGGGAGAGAACCAGCAAGAAAATCGTTGCAAAGGGGATTGAAAAAAGAAAGGACCGCGATATCTTCATGCAGACAACAGGACAGACCCGAAGCCTTTACCCACCTCTTGCATGCATCTCCAAATGGGGGTCTTGCCGCAATCGATCAATATCGATAAATCGGCCACGACCGGTACTAGTTTCTAGCTCCTTGCGTTCCTCCGCACCTCGATCACGACGGGTCTCCCAAACCGATTGAATCATGGAAACCAAATCTTCCCGTGAACGTCTGTCTCGAATGGGTTTACGCAAATCCAATCCAGATTTGGCATAGAGACACAGATACCACATCCCATCAGCGGTTAATCGGCTACGATCACAGGTTGAGCAAAATGGCATGGTCGTAGAAGGAATAATCCCAAAAATCGTTCCGTCAGAAAGACGAAAACGCTGAGCAGGAGCCGAACTCATCTCGTTCAGGGGCTCAATCGTCCCATAATACTGGCTCAACATGAGAAGGATTTCTTTGCGTGACAGTACTTTATCAGCCGACCAATCATTCGCACCGCCCACGTCCATATATTCAATAAACCGCACTTCGCCGTTTACCCGTTTGCCATACTCAATCAACGGAATCAACTCGTCATCGTTGTAGCCCTTCATCGCGACTGTGTCCAACTTTAATCCACGAAACCCAACCCGCCCAACCGATTCAATGCCTTCAAAAACCTGCGCCAAGGTATCTCTTCGTGTCAACGTTTTAAATCTTTCTGGTTTTAACGTGTCCAGACTCACCGTAATGCGATGTAATCCCGCATCAAAAAGGTTCTGTGCATGCTCAGCCAACAACACACCATTAGTCGTCATAGCAATATCTTGAATGCGGGTATTCTTCTGCAACATTCCTATTAAAGAAGCCAGATCTTTACGCAGGAGTGGTTCCCCACCCGTAATGCGGACTCGATCGACACCTTGCTCCGAAAAGAGTTCCGTCAAAAACACAATCTCTTTAAAGGTCAACAGCGTTTCACGCGGCAGCCACACATACTCTTCCTCGGGCATACAATACTGACAGCGCAAATTACAGCGGTCCGTTACGGAAATACGAAGGGACCGTAAGGGACGCCCCCAGATATCTTTAACAGGTTCAGGCGTAAGGTGTGGTTCACGAATAGACATTAAGGATGCTCCTCAACCCACACATCACCCTGTGGCGTATATTCCATTTTCCAAATCGGGGTAATTTTTTTCAGTTCATCAATACACCATTGACAGGCCTGGAAGGCATCGGCCCGATGTTGGGCTCCAACAATAATCAACACAATATTTTCGCCAATTTCGATAGGACCATGGCGATGGAGGACCAACGCTTCGATGATGTCGAAATCTTGTAACGCCCGTTCGCGAATTTCTTTCAGCTTCTTCTGAGCCATGCCTTCATAATGCTCAAAGGTCATCGAACTTACATCATGCCCCTTAGAGTGATCTCTGGCCGTTCCTAAAAACATGGAGATCCCGCCAATTTTAGTCGAGCGAGCTCGGACCCGTTCCAATTCTTCGTCAATCGAAAAATTTCCCAACTGCACTCGAACGAGCCTGCCTTCTTCTGTTTCAACAGCCATAACGTACCTTCCTCAGTTCGCAGCCATTAGGATGATAGTCACTCATACGTTATGCCCCACCTGCAAATGGTGGCAACAACGCAATTTCATCCGAATCGGCCAGAGCGGTTTCCCAATGGGCAATTTCCTGGTTCACCGACACCACCACTTTTTTCTGATGCAAAAGCTCACCTAACCCAGGGTATTGCACATGGAGAGCATCCACAAGATCTTTGACTTGAGCCCCATCGGACAAGGGCATATCCAATACATTCACCCCCGCAACTAACGTTTTCAACATTCCAAAAAGTTTAACCTGTGCCATAGTCAAAGATCGAGTTGTATCAGGTACGGAATGGAAAGACCCTATCCTCCACTCACAACGGCATCACGTTGATACAGTCCGGACTTGCCCCCGAACTTCGACACCAGGAAAATCTCACCAAACTCCATGCCCTTATCCACGGCTTTACACATGTCATAAATCGTGAGGGCCGCGACGGAGACTGCTGTCATCGCTTCCATTTCTACTCCGGTATTCCCAGTGGTCTTCACCGTGGCTTCAATGGTAATTGAGCACCGACCAAAAGCATTGGGGTGGGATTCTTCAGAAAAATTCACATCTACGCCACTTAATAAGAGAGGATGGCACATGGGAATCACATCAGGCGTTCGCTTGGCCCCCATCACCCCTGCCACTTGAGCCACAGCCAGGACATCCCCTTTCGCAATACGACCTTCTTGAATTTTTTCAAGGGTTTCCGGCAGCATCCAGACCTTCCCCTGGGCCACCGCCACACGCGCAGTGGCCTGCTTATCAGTCACGTCCACCATGCGTGCCCGGCCGGATTCATTAAAGTGGGTCAATTGGCTCATGACATACCCAAGGATTCCTCAGTTACTCTGCCAGAAATGCTTGAAAACTTTAAAATTATAGAGAGGCCTGAAAACCCTGGTCAAGCAAAAGAAAGGGCATATTGGACTTGACAGGGGCAATATGCCACCCTATAAAACTTCCCATTAGCGACCACTGATAAAAGGTGAAAGACTTCAATGGCTCAAACCACCATACCCAATCCTACCCTAGCCAAGAAAAAATTAGGCTTACTCCTGTCAACCGCTCCCGATAATCCCAATGCCGAGACGGTTTATCAGCTCGCCAAAACAGCCTTGGCCAATCAGGTTGACACCTACCTTTATTTCATTGATGAAGGGGTGTTGAATCTGAAAGATCCTCGATTTACCGAATTGGGGAAGGAAGGCCTGAAACTTTTTGTGTGCGCCTACGGCTGCCAACAACACAATATCTCCACAGACGGCTATGGAAAAGAAGTGAACTTCTGTGGCCTCGTCATCCTCTCCAACATCATCGACGGCTGCGACCGCTTTTTAGCTTTCAATTAACGAAATCTCTCCTGAAAAACAATTCATTTCTAGAGAAAGAGAACGCAGGAACCACCATAATTGGTTCCTGTCACCTTTAATAAACAGAATGTTATTGGATTTTTCAGCATCGTACCCGTTGAAACGCAGCAAGCTATTCTATCTCGGCGGCGGCGACCAACATAGGTATTACCAACATTTCCAAGCCAAGAATGTTAGAGGGTAAAGCATGGCATGTGCACCATGCCGCAACCCATTTTCCAATCCGAATGATTCAGGTTATCCACCCCAACCCAACGCTATCTATTTGGCAAACTAGGCAAGACTATGGCTACTGACAGTATTACGAATAGAGGAGCACCGATTTCCAGCCCAAATTTATCACTGCCCGAAAATCCAGTGAATACCTACTAGCGATAAATTTTGATTGCGTTTATGCCTTGTTTGTATTTTTTGCTTTTCATAAACCAAAAAATTCTTTGGAATGACAATTTAAGGATTATTATCTATCCACCGAGAACCATTAAAGTCTATTGATCGTATTGTTTACAGAGCCAACTTGGAGGTGATGATCCATGAAAATGTTCATGTGTTGTATCGCAATATGTGGAATAGTTGGTTTGGTATTCAATGAACGACTCATCGCTGCTCTTGATGGAGTCGGAATTGTATGGCAATTTCAAAAAAATGAAGCATTAAAAAAAGAACACCCGGAAAAAACGTCCTATGCTAAGCTAAGATCTCGATCGAGCTTTAAATCTATTGACGAATTCACCCGTTCAAAATCTTTTAAATCTTCTACTCTGGCATTCGAAATTTTACCGATCGCTCTCGTGTGCAAAGACCTGGTGGCTCTTGCTGCCGCCAAGTCTGTGATTGCAACCGTGGCCGAAAAACCAATTTACCCCGTTATGCTGATGATAAATTTAGATATGAAAAAACATCCCAAAAAATATACGTTTTCAAAGAGAGATTGCGAGTCTAAGCTTCCCAAGTTGATGAAAAAATTAAGAAGACAAATTTAGTTCTGCATAGGATAACCATTCGTGCCCAACGCTTTTGCCAAAGAGAGCCTTATTCAAAAACAATGAAAAAATGGCGGTCAAACGAACCTGCTCCTGGCTTTCGACCAGATAGAAGATAGATCCCTCCTAAACTCATCCTTTACCCTCCCTTTTCTCCTACCCTCTACTAGTGTCCATCTTCTCAACAGAAACTGGACGAACTTCCCTCCTCGAATCATGTATTTTGAAAATCAGAATTATTCCTAAAGGTATTGACGGACTCACTTTAAGTTTCCGAAGACCACTCATTGCCTCAACGAATAAAATCTTCCCCCGTTACAACCATTTCCGACGAGAGGTCTAAATCAATAGATGCGATAGACCCACTATCAATCCTTTTATCTTCCCCTGTCCTCAGCCACTCCAACACCTGTTCAACATTTCCCTCCGTCACTGGCTCATCTGACAATTCAAGCGTGATCCGTTTGAGGGATACCCCAGGACCAAACGTGCCAGCTAGATAATTCGTATGCATTTTTTTAACCGTCATCGGATCTCTGGTATCGGCGAATGTCACAAGAATAGGAAAATGAGAACGAGGAATATTGGCCTTAAAACGAGATTTCGACAACACTTCATAGAGATTCAAGCTGTCGATGGGAGGTAGTTTTTTTGAAAAAATATTAGTCGCATTGGTACTGGGGCCGCTGTTGGAAGGACCATCTCTCAGCAGGGAAAAAAGATACTGCTTTCCTGGCAACTCCAGAAAAGCCGCTTCTCCTCGAACCTCTGTGACAAAATAGGGGCCAATTACCCGACTCAAAGGATCGTTTTCCCTTTTACTCACTTCTACAACGCTCGAACCAGAATACACCTCCCCATCCACCACTATTTCAATGGTCATTTTTTGATTCCAGGAGTATGTTGGATAGGCTATGAAATAACAATAGCTCAATATTCCAGTAAGCAGCATACCCGTGATTACTATCCACTTCAGGCAACCATGGGTTCCCTTTTTCCTCACTTCATCCTCTCCTCGGCTTTTCGCATTACCTTGAAGGCCACCCTTGGAAAAATTTCATTTGCCATCATCTAAACTCGTAGCGAAGTCGTGCGGTATAGCCCTATCCTTGTGAATGACAGTGGAGGGAAAAGACCATTCTTTAATTGCAGATCAATCAAGACCTCCACTTGCAGCACCCACCTCATGGCAAGTTGTTCAGCAGTCTGATTTACCCTTTACTGCGCACAAGGACTAACGCTTTTTGCGCAAAAGCAATTTGGGCGTTAATCCCTTTGCCGAAAAACCACTTGTGTTAACGTGAGCAGGAGTTGAATGACAGGGAAGGCGACGCGAGAATATTAAAAGATGAAAAACACAATGCAGTTGTTATGGACTATGGCTCAAAAAGACAAGTCTGCTTAGCCCGTTCAAAAAATTCCTCAAAAGCATTTCTTCCCTGCAAATATTGATCTTCAGCAGCAATAACCTTCTTGGTCCGTTCAGGAACTTGCCAGATAGCCCTTTCACAGCGTAAAGCCTTCTGTGCGCTAAACGTCCCGCCACCCGTACAGATCGCTATTTCACCATAGGCTCCACGTTCACGGGCTCTAGCTAATTCCATGGTGCGACGATAGGGAACCAGGGCTTCGCGTGCCTTATGGAGTTGTTCCAACGCTGTTTCACAGGAGAACGAATAGGGCTCGGCCTGCAATAGTAAAGTCCCAAGCAACACAAGGCCGATAGCCAACACCAGATTCCTGACTCCCTTTCTGATTTCTATATTAAGGCAATACATTCTCGTCCCTGGATGGACATGTGGAGGAGCCGGAAGCGATGTTTCAGAAGACGGGGCATTACCGAGGCCTTTCCGAGAAAATTTAGTGTTTCTTTTATTACACCAAACTTATGGGGCCACGGTAACAAAAAGCCTTTTTACCCATCAATCACGAAAGGTAAAAATTGAATGTCGCACCCTCCGGGACGCCGCAAGTCACTCGACCTCATCCTCCGCGACGAAATCCGGCCATCCAGACATTTACCTCGCCCTCATCGTAGGTTCAGCAAGTGCGCAGCATTCCAGCCACCGACGATTTTTGCCTAGAAAGACAACGATAAATTTTCGATCAATAAATACCGCAATGACGACCCTGGAAGGAATAGGTTCGCGCGAGCACAAAAACCCGAAAAGAGTATAGGATATTATCGCTGAGAGTCAGGTTTCCAGCTTAAACCAATATTCAGGATACGTTGAATAAGTACCTCATAAGACATACCCGCACGCTCGGCGGACTCAGCCAAATCTTCGCCGTAGGCCAATTGGGCATTGGGATTGGCTTCTAAAAAGTAAAGATGATTCTGGGAGTCGAGGCGAAAATCCATCCGGGCATACCCGTTGAGTCCTAAAATATGATAGACGCGCTTCGCGGTCCGCTGAATGGCCCGCACGAGTTTTGGACTCAATCCCTCGACCTCTCCGGATTGAATATCATATTTCTTTTGATATTTCACACTCCATTTCACGCGAGCGGTCGCTATCGGAAGCGCATCAGGGGGAAGATTTGTCAAATCCAATTCCCACACGGGTAACACCTGTAAACGACGATTCCCTAACACCCCCACATAGAGTTCTCTCCCTTCAATGTATCGTTCCGCAATCGCACTTGTCCCTACATTCTGATGGACGAATTCCACGCGTTCTTTTAATTTCTCTTCATCTTGAACAATGGAGGCTTGCGAAATACCGAGAGAAGCTTCTTCACTGATGGATTTCACAATAACGGGAAACGGAAATTCTCCG
>JAJDBR010000214.1 GCA_029261275.1 Nitrospirales bacterium | reverse complement strand
AAACAGTTAATCGCTGGGAGGTTCGAAATGGCCGGGGGGGCGTGAGCCCCAAGGAAGGGTGGTCGCACGGATTTGCTTGGACAAGCTCTGGAGATTCACTTGTGCGGCTCGAATGAGTTTGGGATCACCATGATGAACAAGATTTGTCAGTAAGACAAACAGCTCAGGATGTTCGAGGCGAACTTGAATCATGCGTTCAAAAATGGGATCCATGCCATGAGGCTCTGGGAGTTCGGGCTCGTCTTCATCGGCATCATTCCATAACCGCTGGATGACGTGAGGGTCGTGATGGAGCCAGGAGGTGGGGATAGCCAGTTCTTTAGCAATGGCCTCAAGCAAGGAGAGGGAAGGATCCATGCTTCCATTGCGTACGGACTCTAGGCAAGTGAGCTCAAGGCCAGATTGATCGGATAGGTGAGTCAGCGAAACTTGGCGATACTGACACCATTGCTGAAGGTAGAGTTCTCTGGACATGCGCGGATCATAGCCAACCGGTTTGATCAAGTCTACCGTGAGGCCGAAGTGTTCAGAGGAGGGTTGTTTGAATCAGTACATTCTGGGAATTCTGCCTAGGGTCGTCTGTCGTGTTGCTTCATCAGTGATAGACAGGTTAGCGTAGATGTCTCATTCTTGGATGAGAGAGGGTGGAAGGAAGGATGAGCTATCTACCGCAATCATTCCTTAGTGTCAGCATGATTAGGATCCTCTCATCCCTACAATATGTCGTGCAGGCCGTAGTACGCAAAAGACCATGTTCAATTTCACTCGGCCCACCATTTTTTTCTGCTGATGGCATTCTGCGAGGATTTTCAAAATTTTCCCGAGATAATGGCCCCTGCGATGTCAGAATTTTAGGTCTCTGAGGGTGAGGTTTTGAAACGCAGGCCTCCTTTATTGAGTTAAGAAAAAAAGAGTCAATCGATGAAACCATCTCTAATGATCCGTTCCTATTGGATTTTGCCAAGTCCCGTCGGCGGCTTATTATTACTTCATGATGGACGGGGCCTGTGTGGACTCCAGTTTCAAGATGGTGCTCATCCTTTGGCAATCGAGCGCAATTGGAAGAAGCAACGCAACCCGTTTACCCTCGTGATTCAGCAATTGGAAAAATACTTTGCGGGTCGGTTACAGATGTTCACGATTCCCTTATCTTTGCAAGGGACGGCGTTTCAACTATCCGTGTGGCAAGCTCTTCAAACGATTCCCTGCGGGGAGACAACCTCGTATGGAGCTATCGCCAAAAAGGTGGGCAAGCCCAAGGCCTCCCGGGCAGTCGGGGCCGCCAATGGCCAAAACCCGGTATCGATTATTACGCCCTGCCATCGTGTCATTGGATCAACTGGAAAACTGGTAGGCTATGGCGGAGGACTACCCATCAAAACTGCTCTATTGAAATTAGAACAGTCGAGGCTGTAAGTGGTTTGCCCTCTTCACCCATTCCGGTACCTCAAGCCTTCAACAACAGATTTGGTCCCTGGTCTATTTGGTAATGACTGGCTTTGAACTAGCAAACAAAGTCAAATGGCTTGCCGCGTTCTAAATGTCTCCCCCCTTCATTTCGGCCAAAGAACCAAAAACCATTTTGCCCAGATTGGTCAATCTGCTCGGGAATAGGGGATGAGCATATACCCACCAAGTCCAATCACTCCTTTCTTTTAGAGGTCTTGAGGGAACACATACGAGATCCAGGTTAGTTTTTTCTTAAGTCGAATAGGAGGATGGTTCTTTTTTGGGGTGGACTATGGAGGAATGAGTTTGAGTGCTGGCGGCTTGGATATCATTGACGTATTGGCTCAAACATTCCTGGATGACAGGGAAGGCGAGCTGATCCCAGGGAATATCCCGTAGGGACACGAGTTCAACTTCCAAGCTTTCGGGGCCTGGTTTGAAATTCAGATTTTGGAGATGAGCTCGGTAGACGACATACACTTGAGAAGCGTGGGGAAGGCTGAAGAGGCCAAAGAGGGCATGGATGCGGACCTCGGCATGGGCCTCTTCCACGGTCTCCCGTGCGGCGGCGGCTTCGGTACTTTCCCCCAATTCCATGAATCCAGCTGGGAAGGTCCAGAGTCCTACGCGGGGTTCGATGGCTCGGCGGCAGAGGAGGATTTTGTCTTCCCACTCCGGGATGGTGCCTGCCACGATTTTAGGATTTTGGTAGTGAATCGTCTGACACTTTGGGCAAACGACTCTCAGGAGTGTTTCGCCTTCGGGAACTTTTTGCTCGACACTGGCTCCGCATGCACTACAAAAATTGATGGAGGGGATCATGTGATTTTGGGCAGTATCGAGAAGATGAGGCCGAATTTTTCTCTTGGTCTATGATACCTGGAATGTGGCTAATTTCAAATCCAAGGAAAACTGACCAAATAGGGAGAGGACTTCGTGTATGAGCGTCGCTGCCTGTCTATTAATGATTGTGGATGAGCGTATTCCTTTGGTATGGTTGTTCTCCCTTTTCTCTGTCGATTAACCCCATTCCGCAACGTATCAGTGCGTAAAGGATTAAGCCAGTATGAGTGCGAACGATAAACAAGTCATCTTTTCGTTAGTGGGGGTTGGGAAAATTCATCCACCCAAAAAACAAGTGCTGAAGGATATTTATCTTTCATTTTATTATGGCGCCAAAATCGGCGTCTTAGGGTTGAATGGCTCGGGGAAAAGTTCCCTTCTTCGAATTATTGGTGGCGTGGATCCAGACTATGTTGGGGAAATCACGTTTTCCAAGGGATATTCGGTGGGCCTGTTTGAGCAAGAGCCACACCTTGAGGCAGGGAAAACGGTTAAAGAAGTGGTGGAGGAAGGCCGCGCAGAAGTCGTGCAGCTCTTGCGTGATTATGAAGAGATTAGCCTGAAGTTTGGCGAGGATATGAGTCCTGAGGACATGGAGGCGTTGATCGAACGGCAGGGGAAATTGCAAGAGCAGATTGAAGCCGTCAATGGGTGGGAATTAGAACATCAATTGGACGTGGCCATGGAAGCGTTGCGATGTCCTCCAAAGGAAGCCATTGTCGATAATCTATCCGGGGGCGAACAACGACGTGTGGCGCTCTGTCGGTTGCTGATTCAAGAACCAGATATTTTATTATTGGATGAGCCGACCAATCATTTGGATGCCGAAACGGTCCAATGGTTGGAACAGCATCTTCAGCAATATAAGGGGACGGTGATTGCCGTGACCCATGATCGGTATTTTCTCGATAATGTCGCGGGTTGGATTTTGGAATTAGACCGAGGACAGGGCATGCCCTTCCAAGGGAACTATTCCTCTTGGCTTGAACAAAAAAAAGATCGTTTAGCCAAAGAGGAAAAAACGGAGTCCAAGCGGCAAAAGACCCTTGAGCGAGAATTAGAATGGATTCGGATGTCGCCCAAAGGTCGTCAGGCCAAAGGCAAAGCCCGTATGACGCGGTATGAGCAATTAGTGGGGGAGGAGCAAGGGCAACAGGCTGATGATTTAGAGATTTATATCCCGTCGGGCCCCCGGTTGGGTGATGTCGTGGTGGAGGTCGAGAATCTTGCCAAAAGTTACGGCGACAATTTGCTGTTTGAAAATATGTCGTTTTCCCTACCAAAAGGCGGGATCGTTGGGGTGATTGGTCCGAACGGTGCAGGAAAGTCCACATTGTTTAATATGATTGCGGGGCAAGTGACGCCCGATTCGGGGACATTGGTTCTTGGCGAAACAGTCAAGCTTGGCTATGTAGATCAACATCGAAAGATCGACGGGGCGCTGAATGTCTGGGAATGTATTTCTGATGGTCAAGAAACCGTGATGCTCGGAAAAGTCGAGGTCAATTCGCGTGGGTACGTTTCTCGGTTTAATTTTTCGGGGTCGGATCAGCAAAAAAAGGTCAAAGACTTATCGGGTGGCGAGCGGAACCGGGTCCATCTTGCTCGGATGCTGAAAGAAGGTGGGAATGTGTTGTTGCTTGATGAGCCGACCAACGATCTTGATGTGAATACCTTGCGAGCGCTTGAAGAAGGGTTGGAGCATTTTGGCGGCTGTGCCGTGGTGAGTAGTCATGATCGATGGTTTTTGGATCGCATTGCGACTCATATTTTAGCGTTTGAAGGAAACAGTCAGGTGGTGTGGTTTGAAGGCAATTATACTGATTATGAGGCTCATCGAAAGAAACGCTTGGGAAAAGCCGCTGATCGTCCGCACCAAATTCGTTATCGTAAACTAACCAAATCCTAATGGGATTTATATCCACAGAATATCCCAATCTTCCGCCAACCCAATGAAGCCACCGCCAGAAGTGCCAGACTCCCATCAATCTGGATCGGTCATGATTGCCCGCATTATAGGGATTTTGTGTGTAGCTGGAGGATTTGTCCTCGGTATTCAAGGGCTGGAACAGTCTGATTCATGGATGCTTCCAACAGCGTTGGGGTTGCTGGTAGCTGGTTTGTTTGCTCAAGTGTTTGCGTTGGCCAGGTCATGGTATCTGTATTCTCAACGGAATCCCTCAGTGAATAAATGAGTAATTATGATTATTGAAAGACAATTTGTGCGGTATTCTGTTCTCCTCCTTGCGATAGGGCTCAGTGGTCTTATGATGAGCTGCTCACCTTGGCGTGATAGTTATTTTGATGGCGGCGTCGGAGAATTAACTCAGCACGAGGTCAAAGATAAGTTAGGGAAGCCACATATTGTGAATGATCCTTTCCTCTCCGATGAGACGACGTGGATGTACCGATATGTCCTTTCTGAACGTGACCTAGATTCTTGGGGCTTCACCACATTTGGGAAAGAAGCGGGAAGCGTCTTGCGTGGGCCGGAGGAGATATTACGCGAAAAAGTCTATTGTTATGTGTATACCATTACCTTTGATAAAGCCGGGGTGCTTCGGCAGTGGAAGCGGGATTTATGCCAAGTTCCCTCTACCCCTAATCCCTTGGAACAAGGTCTTTCTTGACAGTTGAGGTATCTATCCTGGAAACACCAATATCGAAATATGCCCGCTTAGACAAGATTCCCTTTCCAAAATGACGTCTTCCAGAGGATTTCCCTATGGGTGTGTTTAAAAGTGGTGCGTTTCTCCAGCAATGTTTTTCAGTACATCCTCTTACTCTCAACTTAAAGCTGGTGACTCCACCTGATCTGGTGGGGATCGTCTGCACTCAGTGCCGGATGAAACATCGGTTGACCATTCGGCGGGTGGCTTTGCAGAAATTGGAAGAAGCGGAGGTGCCTGCGGAGGGGGTCCAGCCTCTTCAACTGTGTTCACAAACGCATCCTGAAGATGTTCGGATTTCCATGGTTGATGTGGTCAATAATTCAGTGGAATTTCGGTGTCGTCCTTGCCGCCGAATTTATATCCTTGATGTTGAGGTGATTGAAACACACCAATCCTAAACTTTAGCCGACGATGGTTTTCGAGGGTATGAAATGTTGATAGATTGGAAGGCAGCGGTGTTGGTCAAACGACCGCATCAGGGTGATCTGATGCGGTCGTTGCTGACAAAAAGAATGTTCTAGCGGTTAGGTTGAGGTGTATACCGTAAGTATGGTTTGACGACACGGTGACCTTTAGGAAATAAATTAGGAATATCAGCATCAGTCACGGCCGGGGTGATAATGCAATCTTCTCCATCTTTCCAGTTGGCTGGTGTCGCGACTTTAAATTTTGCTGTGAGTTGCAGGGAGTCAATGACTCGCATTATTTCTTGGAAATTTCGTCCAGTCGATGCAGGATAGGTTAAGGTCAGTTTTACCTTTTTATCTGGGCCAATAACAAAGACTGACCGGACGGTCATATTATCCAAGGCATTGGGATGAATCATATCGTAGAGATTAGCCACGGTTTTTTCAGGGTCAGCGATAATTGGATAGCTGACAGTACAGCCTTGGGTTTCATTGATATCGTTGACCCAACCTTTGTGTGAGTCAATCGGGTCAACACTGACCGCCAAGACCTTCACATTGCGCTTTTTGAAATCCTCGGTAATTTTGGCCATGGCTCCCAGTTCAGTGGTGCAAACAGGCGTAAAATCTTTGGGGTGTGAAAAGAGGATGCCCCAACCATCGCCTAGCCATTCATGAAAATTCACAGTGCCTTGTGTGGTTTCCGCGGTAAAATTCGGTGCCTCATCTCCAAGTCGTATTGCCATAATCTCCCTCTCTTCTGTTATGAAAACGGTGAATAAGATATCTGTGGGGCAAGACAAATCAACCAAGAACAATTGTTATCGATGCAAGTGGCATTCTTGTTTTTGTCTCCAGTACCTTTGATAAAATCAAGTCTAAGGCAGTTTCCTTAGGATGGTCAACATCACGTAGGATAAGATATGGTAGTGGTAAATGGTTGCTAGATATTCACAATTCATTTATGGATTCATTAAAAGAGGGGGAATAGTAACGTATGCCTGAATCTTCCTTACAGGTCGCGGTGATTATGGGGAGCAAATCTGATTGGGACACCATGCGATTGACGAGTGAGACACTCGCGAAACTTGAAATTCTGCATGAAAGCAAGGTGCTGTCCGCTCACCGAGCTCCTGATGCGTTGGTTGAGTATATTTCCCAGGTTGAAACGCGTGGCGTTCAGGTATTTATCGCAGGTGCTGGGGGAGCGGCGCATTTAGGTGGGGTCATCGCAGCCAAAACACAATTGCCTGTTTTAGGAGTTCCAATGCAGTCCAAGGCTCTACAGGGACTCGATTCTCTCCTCTCTATTGTGCAAATGCCTAAAGGGATTCCCGTTGGCTCCCTGGCAATTGGAAGCGCGGGCGCAGTCAATGCGGCGTTGTTGGCCGCCGCAATTTTGGCGCTGGCCGATCCAGCTCTTTCCAAGCGGTTGCGGGCGTATCGGGAGGAACAAACTCGCGCGGTGTTAGCTGATCAGTTGTAGGGTGGCCGTCAACCGATTACAAATTTGGCAGATTGGCCTAATAAGATACCCAGGGTCGCTCGTATGGTGAATCGCCATTCCATCAATCCTGTTTGCTCGTATTGAATGGTCCGTCTTGATTTTGAAGAAATTCAAAACGAGGGATCCGTTTTCCCTCTACTTCGACATTGTCACAAAACATCTCCAGGGGTCTGACCCACAGCCCAAGCTCTCCGTACAACGCCCGGTAGATCACTAATTCTTCTTCCGTTTCAGAATGCTTGGCGACACCCAGAACCTGATACGTGTTGCCTTTATAGTGACGATAGGTTCCGGTTGGAATCATGGCAATTCTCCATTGTGAGAGGCATCTCTTTTCGAGGCCTTTGGACGTTTTAACTGATTCAGAATTGCTCTGAGAGTATATGCGTTTGGCGATAGGCATGCAGAGCAATACTGCTGGCCACTGTGGCATTCAATGGGATGGAGGTATGAATTTGGGGGATGCTGAATCGTTGCGAATACGGCAAGGAAGGAATCCCCACGCCTTCTTCGCCAATAAGCAAGCGGACATGTGCGGGCCAGGATACGGTTGAAACATTCTCGCCATCCATATCTAAGGCGCTGATCCATTGTAATATTTCAGGTGTTTGCAATTGGGTAATCGAACATCCTTGACCGAGTGATTGGACAAATACAGCTCCGCTACTGGATCGAATCACTTTGGGATGAAAAGGGTGAACGGCTTCTTGAAGAAGAATGACTGTGCGTACGCCAAAGGCTCGACAGGAGCGAAGAAGTGCTCCTAAGTTTCCTGGGTCACCAATGGGGCAAAGGATTTCTAAGCCTATGGGCGGTTGCGTCAAGTCAAAAGGCGGTATTGAAGGGATTTTGCAGACTAACAGAGCGTCTTTGGTGCCGGAGACATCTAATTCCTGAAAGAGTTCTTTGGAGAGTGCGAAGCTGGTTCCCTGGGACGAAAGTTCCTCCCTGATTTCGTCAGATTGGAGAAACAAGATTTCAGTGATAGATGTGCCTGGTCCCTGTGGTATTTCCTTTAAGATTTTTGTCCCCGACACGAGACATTGTTGGTGTGCTTTGACCCCATGAGAATCAAGTAGGGAAGCCCAGCGCTTAAACTGAGGGTTGTGGCGACTAGATATGAATCGGGGTTGGGCCATGAATATCTAAAAGTTGAACTACTGATAAAGGGATGAAAGTCTGGTTTGGATACGGTCTTGAAAAGTCATGGGCACGATGATTTTATGTGGTGATCATAGCAAAAATGGTTCAAGAGGCCTACAAAAATGGCCGATAATTGAATCAAACGGAGGATCCCTATTTCCCTCGATAGGGCGTTGTTCCCGCTTGAAAATTCGGTTGTTTGTGTGATGACTACCCAATGGGTATGTGAGGAGGAGTCCATGATTCAATACGAGCGAGGAGAAAAATCAATCAGAATGAAGGGGATGTTATGAGTGTTTCAACATCAATTAACAAAAACGGGGCTGTTGAGACTGAAGATGCTGAGAAAGCGATCGAATCATTGGCCCGGGTACTTCGATCTTTGGGGCGGCATTCCTTTGATCTGGAAGAGCTTTCGGAAGAAGATATTGAAAACGAATTTGAGCGATGGGCCATGCATGTCTTGGTAGGGGTACCCATTCGTGATAGAGATGGTGCGGCCGAGGATGGACCGATTCGACGAGACTGGGGTGAACTCGCAAAATATGTGAATGGCCATCGCCAACAGGAAAAACACTATGTCAATCGCAATTTGCAAGATGTGCGAAATGTCTTGTGGGAATTTACCAATACGGTGGGGCGAGCGATCGTGGAAGATCAAGAATCTGATCAACATGTGGATAATTATCTTGTCCAATTGCGGGCAGCGACGGAGGCTGGATCGTTTTCAGAGGTAAAAGAGGCTTTGATGGCCGTTGTCCAAGGGATGAATACCGTTGTTGATGAACGAAAGAAGCGGCAGCAACAGCGAATTAAACGGCTTGGCGAGAAACTGCGCTCCGTTGAAAAGGAACTTGGGACCGTTCGAAAAGAAATGGAATTGGATCCTTTGACGCGACTGTATAACCGGGGGGCTTTAGATTTGCAATTAGAGCGTACGGCGAGCGTGAGTTTTTTCTCAGAAACCCCAGCATGCGTGTTCATGGTGGATATCGACCATTTTAAACAGGTGAACGATACCCATGGTCATCCGGCTGGAGATGCCGTGATTCAGCAGCTAGCTGATCGTTTGGTGTCGACCTTTCCCCGAAAGACAGACTTTGTGGCTCGCTATGGCGGAGAGGAATTTTGCGTGTTACTTCCTGGAGCAAATATTGAGCTTTGCCAGCGGTTAGGGGATCGGTTATTGGAAGCGGTGCGTCGCGAAGTTTTTCACTATCAGGAGATCAGTATTCCAACCACTGTATCGGTTGGTGCCGCTGAGTTATTGCCAGGAGATACTGTTCCCACTTGGTTGGATCGTGCAGATCGGGCGTTGTATCGGGCGAAAGAAAGTGGACGCAATCAATTATGCTTGGCATTGGAAACCCTTGACGTTTCCTAGGAAAACGAAGTCCAAAACCCCGGTCACTTGGTTTTTTGAGTGGAGGCCCTAGGTTATTTGGGGTTGAGGTGACAGTGAGAGATGCTTAAGGGCCAAGCGATGGATATGAGTAATCTCTTCAAAATCTCCTAATTTCGTCTGGAAGAAGCTCGCAATTTGGGGAATGCCCGCCATGATATCATCTAAAATTTGTCCCCAATCCTCGGGTTGAATGCTCAGCCGCCCTTGGCTTTTTTCACGTATGAGGTCAATGGCTCTTTCGGGATGGGGAGTCATCCAAATATCTGCTACGACACTAGAGAGTGCGACGACATCCACTAGTGATTGAAAATCTTGTGGCGTTTCAAACAAATCTGGAGTATGGCTATATAGGATGGCCACCTGAAATTCCTCAGGCAATTCCCATTGTTGTGCGAGCCAGGCACCGATTTGGGAATGATCGACCCCGAGATGTTCCAATTCCAGTCCGTATAACTCCGTATGGCCCTCCATGCCCTGACCATTGAACTGCATGAGCTCAGCAGATGCTACCTCGTTTAAGGCTAATATTCCGATATCTTGGAGCAGAGCCCCAAGGAACATGAGTTCTGTGTCTTCATGTTTCAAGTGTTTTCCAAGGGACCGCGCGGCCATACTGGCAAAAATAGACCGTCGCCAAAATTGCACATGATTGATGGC
>JAJDBR010000213.1 GCA_029261275.1 Nitrospirales bacterium | reverse complement strand
CCCTGATACAACAGCCTTCTCCTTAGGAGTAAATTCCGTCTCCCATTTTAAGAGGGGCCGTACCACTCCACTTAAAAAACCAGCGAAATCAACACGTGCCCCATTGCCATCCATACTATCAATAACGTGAAGGGCAACTGCATCATCCACGCGCAATCGCCTTATCTCTGGCTTCAGAGTCCGCATCGCTAGCCCAATGTAATACATCCCTTCCGAAAGGAAATGACCAGGAACCCAGGCCGTGCTGACATAACGGCCAATGGGACGTGGTTTCTTTCGCCAGAGGGGGTCATTATCTAAAGGGGTGAATGCCTCAATACCTGCCTCATTCATCACATGGTAATAAACCGATAGTTCATGCCCTGACTGCAGAATTTCATATTCCATTTCAATACCAATGGCCTCTCCAATATCTACAGCTTCCGCTACTTGGCCACTCTTCGTCCGAACCCTCACAGCACATAAGCGGACCACGTCATCACCTGGTGCTTTTGTTAGTTCCGGCCATATACGCTCGGCCTTGGTACTGTGTTCAGAATTCATATAGTAACTGACAACATCATGAGATGGGCCATCTGCCACCACAGTTCCCTTATTCAGAAGAATAGTCCGAGGGCACAGTCGTGTAACAGATTGCATGCTATGAGACACAAAGAGTACCGTTCGGCCTTCTTCAGTCACATCTTTCATTTTCTTCAAGCATTTCTTTTGGAAATTCGCATCCGCTACAGCTAGGACCTCATCTATGAGTAAAATCTCAGGATCTAAATAGGCAGCAACCGCAAAAGCTAGACGGGTATTCATGCCACTAGAATAGCGTTTAACAGGTGTATCAATAAATTTTTCTACTCCAGAGAAGTCTACAATTTCGTCAAATTTGCGGTCTATGTCTTTCTTTCTCATTCCTAAGATTGTGCCATTAAGATACACATTCTCTCTTCCAGTGAGTTCAATATGGAATCCCGTACCAACTTCGAGAAGACTGGAAAGTTTTCCCCGGATGGTCGCGCGACCACTTGTCGGAAGCGTAATCCTGGAAAGGATTTTAAGAAGTGTAGATTTTCCGGCACCATTGAGGCCTATAAGGCCAACAACTTCACCTTTTTGCACCTCAAAAGATACGCCATTTAGAGCCATCATAACATCCGAAGGCTGTCCATTCTTTTGGTCAGGATTGAAGTCATCAAATTTGTAAAGGGAACGATACTTACGAAAGTTTTTATATGGGGATTTTATTAAATTTATGAGGGTTTCGCCCATGGTAATAGGCATATCCTCTTTTAATCCAATGCGGTAAGCTTTGGTTATATTATCTACTTTGATGGCTATGTTTTTATTCATTGCAATTCCTAGGGATTCTTTTCTGATTTTAAATCACATCAACTATGATTCGTTCCATCCGCTTGAAATACCATGCCCCACTTAATAACAGAATAACAGCCGTAATCATTCCTGGCCAGATATAGAGCCATGGCATAGGTGTTCCGAGAAAACATGCCCTAAACCCCTCAATGACGCCCACGATCGGATTGAGTGAGTAAAGGAATCGAAAGTGGTCTGGAATGGCGGAAGCAGAATAAACAATTGGGGCCGTATACATCAGTATCTGCATAAAAAAAGGTAAGATGTACCTTACATCCCGAAACCGAATGTTCAGTGAGGATAACCATAGACCTATGCCCATGGGAATGGAAATCATCATAATAAGAAATATTGGAAACAGTAATAAATTCCATGTGGGCGCCACTTGGTAGTAAATCATGACACAAAGAATAATGAGAATTGAAATCCCGAAATCAACTAACCTAGCTAAAACTGGAGTGATAGGAAATAGCAATCTAGGGAAATAGATCTTCCCAAGCATCTTCGATCCCACCAAAAGACTTTCACTAGACTGGGCCATGGCAACCGACATGTAGACCCAGGGCACTAATGCTACACTTGAAAATAGCGTATAGGGGATACCATCAGTAGATATCTTTGCGACAGTTCCAAAAATTATAGTGAAAAGAATAATCTGTATGAGTGGTTGTAATATCGCCCATGAAAATCCCAAAACCGTTTGCGCATAAATAATTTTAAAATCACGCCACACAAGAAAAAAACACAGATCTCGATATTCCTTCAGTTCTTTGAAATCTATTATTTGCCAACCGGATTTAGGTTCAATAATGAATTCTGAATCGGAATTTATGGTCGACATAGCGTTAGTAATTTTCGAATTTTCTTTCGTTAGACTTATCATCTCTCTCCTAACATTTTCCCTATACATTGCATATGTTATTTTGAATGCCGTTTACTGCATTCATCCCTGACCAAAAATCTGAGAGGGCTTTCAGCCGTTGAGGTAATGTACCAACCGTTAGATAAATTTAAATAGCAATCTGACCAACATCATTAATTGGCAATTCTTTCTGGTCATCCAGATTGGTGCGAAAGACTTACCCACTTAAGATGATCGTCCGCCTCATGAACCGCTGCGAGGGATTCCTGTACGGCAAGACCATCCTGAAAGGAAGCATCAGTGTCAACGTTAAGCTTGCCACTCAGGCAGGATTCGACGAAACTTCGCATCATCATACCTAGGCAATGTGGCTTTCCATCTTTCGCAACTTCAGGCAATGGTAATTCTTCCCAAGCTGGATGCTTAGGGTTTGAAACTTTCAAAACATCTATCGTTCCTCTACTTAAGGAGGCCTTTAGGGCCCCCTTAGTCCCAATAACCTCCAAATAACCATTATCTGTAAAGGGGGGCGTAGCTTGGCTCATAAACCATTGACCACGAACACCATTCACATGCCGAAACCAGGCCGCGGCAATATCGTCCGTTTCCACTGCAGCCGGCAACCCCACTTGTTGACGAGGAATGTTTTTAAAAAATCCTGTAATCATTTCAAGGGGGCCAAGGACGAAACGAGCAATATCGAACAGATGAGAACCACGATCATAAAGCATCCCTCCTCCAGCCAAACTCAGCTTCCCACGCCAACCGGCGTTCCCATCTTGCATTAAACCATCCCAGCCATCATATTGAATGCGAAGATAATGAGGCTTCCCTATCTCACCCAACCTCAATCGGCGTTGAAGTTCGCGTACTCCATAAAGATAACGATAGATGAACCCTACTTGGTGGACTTTTCCGCTCGCTTCTGCCGCGCTGAGCATCTCTTGAGCTTCTGCCACCGTCATACTGAGCGGCTTTTCACAGAAAACATGTTTTCCATAATGAAAAGCTATTTTTGCCGGCTCCACATGTTCAACATTCGGCGTGGCAATGGTCACAGCGTCAATATCACCCCGGCTGCATAATTCCCGATAGTCAGTATGTACATCAGGAACACCAAGTCGATCTGCCACTGCACGGACTTGGCCAAATCTTCGGCCACACAAAGCGACAACTTGAGCTTGAGGATGAGAATTGATACCGGGCACATGGCAAGTTTCAGCAAAATCACCAGCACCGATGACCCCAATTCGAAGTTTTCCTGTCATTCTACTTTCAATTGAAGTCGCAGAATTTATTTTATCCAACCATTTAATATTCAAAAATGGTTAGCACAAGTTGTCTTTAATAGTTAAGACGCCAGTATAAGATTCCTGAGAAAAAGAGCTCAAAAATCGTGGATTGTATTGGAGTATAGGAGAAGTCCCAATCCTAGAAGGAATCTTACCCAAACATTTTCAAAGATCTGACAAGATCATCCGGAGTACCAATGTCAATATATTCGCCATCGGGAAAGGTCACGCCGTACACTTCCAATCCATCTTTAATCGCAGCTTGGATCACAGCACCAACTGTAAGATCCGCTTGTTCCCCTTTTTCGTGTTTGGCATTCTGAAGACTATTTTCTCTTTGATAGGATTGAAGATAGTCATGCATGAAATTGGTGAAGACAGGTGTCCATACACCGCATAACCAGCAATAACCCAGATTAGAGTTAGCAGGCTTTAAAAACATTTCGCGTATTTTTCCATTTTTATCTATGTCCACCATATCCATAATTTGAGGATTATGCGCCGGGAATAGGGCAAGAACCACATCGGATTGAATGGTTTTTTGACGATCCAGCAATTGCTTAAAAACATCTTCAGGCCTAAACAAAATGTCCGGAAACCCAAAAGCCACAATTTCATCCCGTAAAAATGGAAAAGCTTGATCTAAGGTAAACGGAGGACCAAAGGGTTCTCGCATCATTAAATAGCCTAAATGCATGTTCACTAGTGCCCCATCACCAAAATAGGCAGGAATATCCCATTTGCCATCCCGAAGGACAATAAAAGCTTTGGAAATGCCAACATTTCTAAATTTCTCCAATAGATAATGGGTTACCACTTTTGGCCGTGGGGTTTGCGTTCCATCGATTACTTTGAAACCAACGGGAAATAGTTCTTTGCTGAGAGGCATTGGAGCAATTCTCGTTGCGCGACCAGCCGCAGGAACCAAACCTATCACCTCATTTTCATTTCGTTTTAACAATTTGTTCATTTCGAACTCTGGAGTATCATCTGCGGAGACTCCCCTCAAAAAGAGAAATGTCGGAAGGAGAATTCACGCTATTATATAAGAAAAGCAGAAGAATCGTATGGTCTTAGAGCCAAGTAAATATAAGAAGATCTTCACAATCTTATTGTTGAATATCCATTGTTATTGGGAAGTCTCTCCGACCTTTGAAGGTTGGTACACCAACTCTACCCCCTCGGCTGATTCAGTTCCATCATCATAAAGAGACACAATTTCGCTAGGTATATGGGAGAAATCAGAACCTCTGAGATAATCTCGCATGGTGGTTCCCGTACAAGCAGCATCAACGTTTGGTGCTCCTCCCTTGGCGATTACATCGTCCAACTGTACGGTTCTGAAATCGATACTAAACCGAGTTTTTCCCGAAATGTTAGGAACACTCGAGTGTAATTGTGCACCCGAGAACATAATGATGCCTCCGACAGGACAGATCAGACGAATTTGTGGATCTATTTGAACCTCCTCTATTGGTTTGGGCAGTGGGCGGGGATCTCCTTTTACATATTTGTCTGCAGTAGCTCGGTGCTTATTATGCTCATAATAGTTAAAATTCACAGAATCGTTCCGAATGGCCTTTCCCCAATATGCAGGATGAAAGGCCATTGCATTATCCGATTGTAATTCATAAATAGGCATCCACCAATTTATTTGACAGTTCGGCGCCGAATACCACGTATCGCGATGAGGATGCCAG
The DNA here is from genome assembly GCA_029261275.1 of Nitrospirales bacterium. Classification (GTDB taxonomy): domain Bacteria; phylum Nitrospirota; class Nitrospiria; order Nitrospirales; family UBA8639; genus Nitrospira_E. The sequence goes on along the minus strand of JAJDBR010000213.1, from coordinate 9,671 downwards.
GCATACGCAATACCAGAGGTTAAATATCCTCCGCTGGTAGAACTTCTCATCTTGGGAACATCAGTATAAATTTTATCAAGATCACACCCCATTTCCTTAAAAATCGATTGAAGAAACTGCTTTGCTCGTGGATGATGGGTGAACTGAGGCTTCAATTTGCCCAAAATAGCGGCGTATTCTTCAACTGGCAGACTATGTTGAGCCATTTCTGCATCAATAGCCCCAAAGGCGTCTTGAATCAGGTCACGAGCCAATTCACATAGAGCTATTGAACTAGGACGGGGCGAGTATACAAATAACTGGCCGTTATACAGCAATTGTCTCCGAACTTCATCACTGAACTTCGCATCGTAGTGAATTGTATTCATCCCCTTCTCCTCCAAAACCTAAAAGGTTACCTGTGCAATCAACCATTCACTTCCTTTAATAATTCATGATTGCGCAGAACCTCGGCCGCCTCATGCACAACCTCAAAAGGGATACATGACCGTTCCGCAATATCTAATAAAGAGTGATGTCCGTCAGATAAATTCAACACCCACAACATCGCCATCTCCCGTTTCGCGCCATCTGCATCACCACCCATTGCCTTATAAAGCCCTCTTTTTCCTAGTTGAGGTTCACACTTGGAGTTCTGACTTAAGTACGTATTATTCTTGTCCAGAAGAGTCAGGCCCTGTAAACAGAAATTATATGATTCTTCAAGATACTGCGGTTGGACAAAGTCCAAATTGTCCCCAGAAGTATGATATTCCTCATACTTGCCATGAGGAGTTCTCATGAAACTCCCCACAGGCAAATTAAACCCTGGAGAACAATATTGTCTTTCATCATAGCCATAAGGGAAAAAATCTATCGTCGAATGATCTTTTCCAGAAGATTTTAGAATATGCATGAAGGCCCGATCAATCTCTGAATCTCCCTGACGACTCTTTTTATACGTCACAGCTCCTGGATCCCCCACTCCCGTGACCACCAAGCCATTTTTAATTTTAGCAACGTGGTTTTCATGTAATGCCAACCACGTAATGGACCCAATAGTTCCGGGGATAAAGAGAAATCGGTAGGAATACCGGTTAGGCTGTAAACTTATAGTCTTGGCCAGAAAAGTCGCCAAAGCAATGCCAGATAAGTTGTCATTACATAAAGACGGATGACAGATGTGACACGACACCAAAATTTCCTGCTGGATATCTCCTTCAAGATAATATTCAGCAAAGGTTAAATGCCCATTTTCAAAAGTTGAATCAATACACACTTCATATTCTTCATCAGACAACTCCATAAGTTGCTGATGAGTTAAACAAAATCCCCAACTTTCCTTGTAGTAAGAGGTTCGGTAAGGAATCCAACTAGGGTTGTCCGGCAAAGAAAACAGGTGCGGTTTCAATTCATTTAAAGTCATTTTAGCATGAATGGGTTGACTGTAACTCACAACGTGTAAGTTCGATTTCTTGAAATCAACTATTCGGTCCCCTTTGTTGTTCTTAATATACGCATCTTGAATATTCCATTCCTTGGGAACCGTCCAATCAAACACCTGAGTTCCAGATTCAACCTCTCGAACTTCTAAGGGAATGTGTCTCTGTAGGTGGCTAAGCGTGGCCCGAACTCCCTCGCCAGTGATACTCCGACAAATAGGGAATAATTCGGACATCAAACGATGCATGTCCTCTCCCACGTTTTTTAAATCGAAATCGTTAACCAAGTCAGGAATTCCCACAAATGAGTGCCATGGCCTCCAGCAAGAAACTACTGGGGATAAGGGGGAGAAAGGTCAAGGATGGACAATGACTTCTGGAAGCGGGGTCAAAAACTTTCCACCCCATTCACGAATATACGCCATTTGAGCCATAACTTCATCCTTAAGATTCCATGGCAAAATAACGACATAATTCGGTTTGGTTTCTCGTATCTTGTCTGGAGCGTAAATAGGAATTTTAGTGCCTGGCAAAAAACACCCTTGCTTATGGGGACTCCTATCAACGGTGTAGGCCAACAAATCAGAACGTACACCACAATAATTAAGTAGGGTAATGGCTTTCGCAGGAGCTCCATATCCTACTACGGAAAGGTTTTTCTTTTTCGCGTCAATGAGAAACTCCAGGAGACTAATTTTGACCGCTCCGACTTTTTCCCCAAAATCAAGGTAGGATTTCAATTGAGCGAACCCAGCCTTTTTTTCCGTTTCCCGTAAAGCCGTCACTCGATCATTAAGGGAGTGCGATTGATTTTCCTCATGTGTCGCATATATCCGCAAGGATCCTCCGTGTGTCGAAATTTGTTCAACATCAAACAGCCTCAACCCATGTTTGGCAAAAACTTTTTCGACAACCAAGAACGAGAAATAGGAAAAATGTTCATGGTAAATCGTATCAATGAGGACATCTTCAAACAGCCGCTGTAAATGTGGGAATTCCATCGTAATGACTCCATTGGGGCTTAACAAAATTTTCATGCCACCCACAAAATCATTAAGATCTGGAACATGAGCCAATACATTATTGCCAAGCAATAAATCAGCTTGCTTCTTCTGCTGTGCTAATTCCTTAGCTGTTTCCACTCCAAAAAATTTCACTAGCGTTGGAATGCCTTTTTCTTTGGCCACCTCAGCCACATTCGCAGCGGGTTCGATTCCTAGAACAGGGATGTTTTGATCTTGAAAGTACTGAAGCAAGTATCCATCGTTACTGGCGATTTCAACTATATGACTCGTTGGACCAAAATGAAATCGTTCTATCATTAATTGAGTATACGATTTGGCATGGGCTAAATAACTTTCAGAGTAGGAAGAAAAGTATGCATAATCACTGAAAATGTGATCTGGATTTTCAAATTCTTCCAATTGCACTAAAAAACAATGGTGGCACACATACGCATGAAGCGGATAAAACGGTTCCATGCGCTGCAATTGATCTGGCTTCACATATGAATTGGCCAATGGAGACATACCGAGATCCACAAAAGTGAACTTCAATGTCTCCCCGCAAAACCGACACGGACTTTTTATGGCTTGTTGAGCAGGATTCTGATTAGAACTACTTGAAGTTGCCACGGTGGATCCTTGAAGCTTCATAAGCCAATTCCTTCATATTTGGTAATTTGGTGTTTATCAAACATTCGACGACCATCCACTAAAAGAGGTTGAGGAGATCTCTCCTTAATAAGCCGTTGAACTTCGGAAAATTCGCTCCACCTGGTGAGAACCAAAAGCACATCCACATCGTCTAAAGCTTGCGTAAGCCCATCACAAAAGATGATCTCGGTATCGGCAAAACATTTTTCCGCTTCGTGCCGAGCAACGGGGTCATAGGCTTTCACCTTTGCACCTTGTTTAAGAAGATGCTCGATAATAGGAATAGCCGGAGACTCTCTCATATCATCTGTTCCCGGCTTAAAGGCTAACCCCAAAACCCCAACCCTCACATCCTGAAGTGTGGGGAAGTGCTTCTTAAGCAGAGCGATCATCTCCATAGGTTGGCGTGAATTCACCTGAATGACCGCTTGAAGCAATTCCATGGGTTGCCCAATCTTTAACCCATGGGCAATAATGGCCTTCACGTCTTTCGGAAAACAACTCCCACCAAATCCGCATCCTGCTTCAAGATAGGTTGTTAAAACGGGAACGACACGCTGACCATCTGGCAATATGGGACTGAGTCGTTTATCAAGATGAACGCCCTTCATCACTTCCAAAGCATCGACATTTCCCATAGTTGCACAAAGATTCCCAATTTCATTTGAGAAGGAAATCAGAGTAGAAAGAAGACAATTAGAAGTGTATTTAATCATCTCCGCTGTGGAATTTGTCGTTTTCAAGACTGGGACTCCAGGGAATCCTTCGTATACTTTTTCTAATAAATCCTGACTTTTAGCATCCCATCCTCCTACCACAATTCGGTCAGGGTTTAAGAAATCCTCTACGGCCTCCCCTTCTCTCAAAAACTCCGGGTTCATACCCACTCCAAAATCCACTCCGGCTTTTTTCCCTGACGCCTGCTCTAAAATGGGTAGAACTACTGTATCCGTGGTCCCAGGCACTACCGTGCTTTTCACCACGACTAAGTGGTAGCTGGGCTTTTCCTTTAATACGCTTCCAATCTGTTCGCTCACTTGTTTGATGTAGGTCAGGTCAATTCCTGAACCGTCGAATGGAGTTCCGACGGCAATAAGTGAAACCTCAGATTCAAGGACCGCTTTGTGCAAATCCGTCGAAGCAATTAAATTTTTTTGAGTATGATTCCCCAGGAGGTCTTCAAGCCCCTTTTCATAAATTGGAGAAACCCCTTGGGAAATTTTTGCGATTTTTTCAGGATCAACATCTACACAAATCACTTGATGACCCTTGTGCGCTAGACAAACCCCCGACACGAGTCCAACATACCCTGTTCCAATAATCGAAATTTTCATCAAACTTGTCCCCAAGCTATTTGTGCGCGTTAATCTTTTATCATTTCTTCTAATTCCACATAGTATTTGTACCACTCAAGCATTCTTCCTAATCCTTCTTCAAGGGAAACGGTTGGTGAATAGCCTAACAAGTTTCGAGCCTTAGAGAGATCTGGACATCGTCGATTAGGATTGTCGATAAGATAGTCGGCTTCCTCACTAACCTGATGAACAACCTTTCGGTTAGAACCGGCCACGCGCAAAAGTAGGGTCGCCACATCTCGCATAGAGATCTCTGGCTCTTCCGTTCCAATATTAAAGGGTTCACCGTTATGAGGGGATAACAGGGCAAGCAAATATCCCATCAGGGCATCTGCGCTATAACAAAACGTTCTCGTGGGGCTTCCATCAGAATAGAGAATGATATCGCGGTCGTTGAGGGCGTCACGGCTGAAATCGGGAAGAACTCGCCCATCTGCAAGACGGAGTCCTGGCCCATAATTATTGAATGGTCGAATGATCTTGACTGGCACCTGATATTGCTGTGCGTAAATGGCACTGAGCGTCTCACCTACCCGTTTTGACTCATCGTAACAGGCGCGAGGCCCAAGACAAGAAACGTTTCCCTTGTAAGTTTCTTTGGTAGGAATTTCATTCGGTGGAGGATCGCCATAAATCTCACTCGTACTGAAATATAAAAGGCTTCCGCTATCATGTTGCCTCGCCAAATCCAACATGTGTCGAAGACCAACAATATTCGCATCCAAGGTTTCAAGAGGGAATTTGCGATAGACCGGCGGGCTTGCGATGGAGGCAGCATGGATAATGAAATCGAATTTCATTTCTGTATCTTGCCATGGAAGGGTAATATCACATCGCTTGCTGATCAAATGCGGATCCGCATTGGCCAGTTCGAGCAACCATCGGGGGTGGCCACGAACATAGTTATCAGCAGCCACGACCGTCACCGGCTCCCCCTCTTTTGTGTTTAGATACGAAAAGAAATTGAGGAAATTAAACCCAAGAAAACCAGCTGCTCCAGTCACGAGAATGCGTTTACCTCGAAACAAGTCTTCACGGCCAGCAAATGACTTTTCCAGTCGTCGCCAATCTACCTCCAGCCAAGACCGAGCCTGCTTAAAAAGTTCACTGGTTGAACTACCATCTGTTTGTGAGCCAGCTTTCACTCTATGCTCCTCCCTTTCAAGTCCATACAACTCAAATGCAGTACACCATCTACTTTCTTACACGCAACCAGTTCACCATCAGACATCAGATCGATGAAAAAAACTGACTGGCAAGGAAAAGATTCTTGTACATTTCCTACTACAGATATCAACTCATACTGGATAAAAATTTCTCTATTCAAATCCCTCTTCAGGCCTAACTCCAAACCTTCCATGGAGCTTTTCCCGCATTCCATAATGCATCCAACGTATTTTTCTCTTTTAAGGTATCCATGCAGGACCAAAACCCATAATGCCGAAATCCTATCATTTGCCCATCTTGAGTCAAACCTTCCAAAGGCTCTTTCTCCCACGAGGTGGCATCATCGCTAATGTAATCAAGCACCTTACTATTCAGCACAAAAAATCCACCGTTTATCCACCCATCCCCTGATTCCGGCTTTTCATGAAAGTTGCAAATCCTATCTCCTTCAAATTCGATTCGCCCAAAACGGGCCGGTGACCGAACAGTCGTTACTGTGGCTAGCTTTCCATGTGCAAGATGAAATTTTATCGCAGATTCCACATTGAGGTCTGCCACACCGTCGCCATAAGTAAACAAAAAAGTTTCATCATCACTCAACCATTTTTTGAGCCGCTTGAGCCGTCCGCCTGTTTGCGTATGCATTCCCGTATCAACAAGATGGATTTTCCAATTTGGCTGTTTTCCGTCATGTATCGTAGTTTTACCACTTCCTAAATCAATTGTGAGATCATTATTGATAGCATAGAAGTTCAAAAAATACTCCTTGATGACCTCAGCCTTGTAACCCAAAGCAATGATAAATTCCGTTACATTATATGTTGCATAGATCCTCATGATATGCCAGAGAATCGGTTTGCCTCCCACCTCTATCATGGGCTTTGGTCTCAAACCCGTTTCCTCAGAAAATCGAGTTCCCAACCCCCCGGCCAATATAACGGCTTTCATACAAACAGCCTCCTTCCAATATAAAGGTATCTGAACACGATGTGAAAAATGACTAGAAGGTAATAATGATGATTCTCGCCTTGGCAGATCGCCATACTCGCGGATAAATCCCTCCCCATGAATTTCTATTCACCCTCGGTGGTCGATCTAGGAAATGGTAGCTTTCGCGTTTTCCGGACAATGGGGATACCTAATCTGTACGCCATCCTACCACGACAATGCAATTAAACCAGGGAGCAGCTCCCTTAGAATCACCAACCCCGCATCATACCCTGGCACGTACACCTAGTTTTTGCACGATCATAGGAAGATTGACGAGTAATTCCTCGACCATGTGAGCCTACAGTCTCACTCATACTGGACAGGCTTCCGCCATTTCGGTGCACCACCGACATACAACAAACTCATCTTAAACTACATCGGAAATTTTCAAATGAAACATAAGGAGAGTCCTGCGCTCCTTTTTGAGAGTGCTAAATGCACGGGCTAATTAAATTGGTTGTAGGCAATCCAGGAATAGGAATACCTCACCCTTACTGAAAATAGAAGTAAGGAATCATTTTACAGCACAAGAACAAAAAAAAGAATCGAATGTTTTTTTGAAAGGAATCGGCCTATGGAGGATCCTAGGCGCTAAAAAGCCAATCTCAGGGATGCGTATTATTATGAAAGCTGGTAGGGTACCATCGGTACTCTCTACCAGCCGAACCGCGTTGGGATACTGGTCGTTAATTTCATTTTATATAAAGGATTTACAATAAGGGTGGTCCAAATTTTTTGCTGAGGAGATGACTCAATTCCCGCTTGACTTTCAAGCAGCTACCAACTCCCTATTATCAAAGTCTACTGACATTCGCGTTCAATCAGATGCGAATGCCAGCATTAGGTTTGGCCCGCTTTCGTTAGGAGGCGGTATAGGCGAAGTCCTGGACGGACCACGTGCCTGCGATGAAATACCACAGCCGAACAAACACAGGCGTGCCATCAGTCGGGAGGTTGGTGACGGTATGACTGGTGGCGGTCCCTAAGGAGCCACTGTCATGCAGCTCGCGTCCCCCGAAGGTGGTGCCGACATAGAGCCACCACTCCGTGACGGGCTGCCCATTGGCGGTGTAGGTAAAGGTCTCGGTCGCCCCCGTTAAGGGAGTAGTGGGGGGCGGGCTGACAATGGCGGGGGGACCAGATGGGTCCATCACATTCACCGTGCGTGTCACTTGTGTAGCCCCAGCACCCCCACTATCACTCACATCATAGGTAATGACAAAACTAGCCACAGCACTGGTATCGATTGGAAGGCCGCCCACCACGAGATTACCCGTCAGGTCTCCCTCTTCGGCATCATTCGCAGTTGCCCCCGCATCGGTATAGGTCGCCCCCACTTCCACCGTCTCAACGGCATTGCCCACGAGCGTGATCACAGGCGGGGTATTCTGAAGTGCCCCAATCTCTACCAAACGTACTGCGTTGGCATATTTGCCTTTAAACTCACTGCCCACCGTGCCGTCAAAACTGATGGTGAGCACCACCTCCCCATCACTGCCCGGATCAATCGCACTAAACTGCGCCACGTAGCCATTGTCGTTATCTGCTGGTAACCGAGTCGAAGTATCATTCGAGTCCGTAAAGAGCACACCACCGGTTTCGTTTGGATTATCCCTCGCGGCTGAACTTGTATTCGAAAAGGCATCCTGTCCCGAAATGGTCACTAGGGAGGCCCGGTCCCAGGCATAGTTGTTCCTGTGGCCATAATAAACCAGCTCGTAAACCTTATTGGGATCCAGGTTCTCGAAAGTCAGCACCAGAGTGTCTGCGGGACCATCGCCACTTTGGTAGGTGAGTGACCCTAACCCCGTCAGCTTGCCATCAAAGATATTGAACGCATCCCCCACCGAAGGTCCCCCGGAAAAGGTAGTGGCGTGGCTAGCTCCATTGAAGTTTCCCCCGCTAATCGTCAGGGTCACAGAAGTCGGCAGGCCCGTTGAAAAATCAACCAGCTGGCCACTAGAGTCCCTTCCGGATCCACCGTTGGGGGAGGCGAAAGTCGTAATATTGGTAGTAAGCTGACCCGACGCCCACGCCAGATCGTTATAGGCAGTGAACCCTTCCCCCGTGGAGGAACTAACCGTAATGACAATGTCATCGGAACCCGTGAGAACGCTATCATCCGCCGTCAACCGCAACACATAGAACCCGGCCATGCTAAAACTGGCCGTGGCATCCACCGCATTGGCATTCCCAAACGTTACGGTCCCCGGCCCACTCACCATACTCCAAGTGGTCGACACTACCCCCGGCACCATCGGCAGCCCATCATCCGTCACAGTTCCATCCAAAACGGACCCAGCGGGCAACATAATAGGCTGATCTGGTCCTGCATTCACAGTCGGTGCTTTATTAACGCCACCTTGAATTTTCGCAATGGAGAAAGTATCCGAGATCGTTTCCGTGGCCCTTAGATTGCTCACGGTGAGGGTACTGCCATTGACATCTAATAAGACCGATCCAAATAGGACATCTACGCTAGCCATTACAGGATGGTCGCCCCCAAAGGTAGAACTAACGGAATTCCCTCCATGGCCCGCTACCACATACACTGTCCCATCATTAGGATTCCCACCTGAATTTTTCTGGTAGGCTCCATTACCAGCAGGGTCACCATCTCCTGTATCTAAGATGCGACCATTGGCGAGAAGGGTTGAAAAATTTGGCGTGGCGAAGTTGGGAGCGGAACCGAATCCATAGGCTTGATCTAAGAGGTAGGACCGTTCATAAATATGAGAATGCCCTCCGAAAACCAAGTCGACTCCGCCAGCTTCAAGCACCCCAAGAGCCTTTTCGCGCATATCCGTATGACGACCATTAGAATCGGCATTATTATCAGAATTATGGGAGCCTTTGGTATAGGGAGGATGATGGAAGTAAGCGATAATCCATTCCTGACTCGTTGAGCCTAAATCTGACGCCAGCCATTGCAACATGGGACCTGTAACTTCTAGATTACTGCTCATCGAGTTCAAGACGACAAAATGGACATTGGCATAATCAAAGGAATAATAGGCCTCTGTCCCGGAAGCAACCCCCCCAGCTTCACCACCTGTAGGCAGGACATGAGCTTCATAATAGGG
>JAJDBR010000212.1 GCA_029261275.1 Nitrospirales bacterium | reverse complement strand
TGCCATGCCCCCATTCCATAGGCCTGGCCATTCTAAGGCTTTGAGCGGGCGACCTTGGTAGGTTTTATGGGAAATGAAGCTTGTTTCAGGGTCACGAAAGTTCAGAAGGTTAAACGGAGTGCCATGCTGATTCCGTACACCACAAATCATTTCGACTGGGTTAAAGTGTGTGGCAGCCGTAAAGAGTTGTTGTTGCGTTTTTGATTCAAGATCGGCTTGAGACTGTTCAACAATTTGGCGGGATTGAGAGCCATCCGAATGTTGCACCCAAAACGGTCCACCGCCAGCGTCACCGGTGTTCGGGACCATCCCACAGACTCGCAGAGGGCGATCAAGGAATTGTTTGAGTTGTTGAGTGTTCTCCTGAGAAGTCAACCCAGATTGTGACTGTGGCCATGGGTAATGGAGATAGTCTTGAATAAACGATTCGGCTTGCTCAATGATCGATGGCTGAGGCGATTCAAGTTGCTTGAGGTAATAGAAAATCTTTTCTTGTAACCCAATCAAGTATCCGGCTAGGGAGATTCTCCATTGAACAATAGGTCCTTTGAGATGGTCAGGCACCACATTATCAATATTGGAAATACAGACAATATCGCCCTGATAGTCGTTGAGATTTTCCAATAAGGCTCCATGTCCTCCGGGTCGAAAGACCAACATGCCTTCTTCATCTCGGAAGGGTTGGCTTTGAGAATCAAGGGCAATCGTGTCGGTGGAAGGTTTCTGTATAGACACAGTCGGCTTGAATTTCATTCGGGTCGGGGCAATAGCTTGTTGAATCGTTTCTAGGTGAGCGTTCACTTGTGTCTCAAACTGAGCTGAAACGGTAAGATGGATCTGAATGTGGTCCGTGGTCTTTTGTGCATACATCATGGCTTCTCGGACATGTTCTTCGAGTGACGTACGAGGACCCTCGGGATACTGGTGAAAAGGGAGCAAGGCCTTGGGCTGATGGGCATAGCCTAAGCCAGGACGATGCAATAAAGCTTGAAAAATTGATGACATTTGTTTTTTCTGCCTAAGGTCCTGGAAGTCGAGGCCTGCGGTTGCGAAGTATTGCTGAAGATCGTGAATAAAGGGAAAGTGCTGAAGTTGGTCCCAGCTTTGGGCAATGCTCTCAGGGAGTGGATAGTCTTTCGCCTCAGTGCCCTGCGAAGAAGAGGCTCCATCTAAAAATTGGAGGAGATCCTTAAACATGCGTGTTGCCGCCCCAGAAGCCGGAATAAATTTATGGATTCGTCCGGCGCTGTTGGCGACATGAAAATATTGGTGATTGTCTTCATGTTGTTGGGGCGTCAGTTGAATCACTCCATCTCCAACGTGACAGGGACGGACAAGATTGAGGCACGGCATGCCCTGTCGCAATTGTTGAAGCTGAGCTTCAAGCTGTGAGATTGAGAGCCCATGCTGTTCAAGGACAAGATGATCGTTCTGACTGAGGGTCAACATGCGATGATTCCTAAATTAAAGGCGATTCAAAATGAAACGAGCTGTATGCAGACGGATTCTTGTGTGTGATTGACGAATAAATCATTGACGCTTAAGGCCGTGGGCGACGGTGACAAATGACCAGGACTTCATCAATGGTATCGTCACACATTAATCCAGGCTTAAATTGAAGGGGCTTTTGCAGCTTGAGCCCAAGGGGAAAAAAGAACTGATTGTAATAGGACATGGCCATCTCATAATGCCGACTCAGCCACCAGGTGCCTAACTGGCTCATGAGTTTGCTTTTGGGCTGCATCCCAAACGGAGCGCTACGGTGAATAGTAAAGTGATGGTGATCAAGTAAGGTTACCAGGTGATTGGGATTATACCGGCGATAATGTCCTACCAAGGTATCGAATGCGGTCCAGGCATGAGCATGAAGAGGGATAGAAAAGAAGAGGCTTCCACCGTCGGCCAGTAGATGGCTGAGTTGCCGGAAGACGGCCTGATCATTTGCCATATGCTCAATGACGTCAAAGAGACAAATGAGATCGAAGCTGCTTTTTGCATAGGAAAGGGATTCGAAGGGACAGGCGTGAACTTGCCCCCCTGCTTTATGAAGATGTTGACAGGCGATCTCGCTGGCATCAACAAAGACCGTTCCATTGATGGGGAGTCGGGGACGAAGACCTGGTCCTATTTCAAGCCGTCGTGGTGCTGTGAGGGAGAGTTCAGAAAGCACCTCCCAGGTATTGAAATGTTCGGGCCCATAGAATTTCGAGTTGGCCCAGAGACGTTGATAAAAATTCTGATTGATCTCGACCATGCGGTTTTGATCTTCGTCTTGCACTTGGTGCATGGACTTCATGGAGTCGACGATCCTATCGTATATTGAGGCATGGTCCACAAACCCACTTGGCAAAAATTGCTGCTATTGCGAAAGGAGAGATAGGATAACTGGTGGTTTGAAAGAACCATGGGGCCGGGACTGAAATGATCTAGGGATAAATATTATGTGGGAGAAACCGCCATGATCATTCGAACGTGACTCGTCTGGGTTGTTGTGGGATTGACCCTGAGCGGTTGCATCATTAAAGCGACGACGGATACTACCACGGATGGTACCACGGAATTTGTTTCGTCCACCACGGGGAAAACGTGGTGGACCGAAGAGTGCCTGTGTTGAAACAGGGGCACCATGCCAGGGCATTGGTTTCCATGAACGATGATAGTCTTCTACATGATATGGCCAAGGGAGAAGGAACGTACCTTATGGCTTTCAGCCATGTTCCGGCTGTTCCTTCTGCGAAGGAACAGATCTTTCGTGACAGGCTCCAGCAGGGGTATCCCCGATTAGCAAGCATCCACGTACGAAAAGGGAAGGAGCATGGGCGGGAATGTCTCACAGAGCTGGCGTCGTTATCGGCGCAGGCACATCCAAAAAGTCAAAAATAAGCCTGCTCAATCCAAGGTTCTAACTTTGATTCGTGAACAATGTAGACAGGGAGGATGTTGGTTGGTCTAGCCGAGAGGCTAGAGTCCTGCCACTGTTAACTGTCTGCTCCCCCCTTGAGGTAGCCTAATCCAATTTTTAGAGCTCGGCGGGTGATTTCGGTCCATCGAGCTTCTGGATACTCTTCCAGTACTTTGGCTGATTTGGGGTCTTGGATAGAGAGGGCGGTGATGTGAATGATACCATCATCAACTTTTATGTCGGCCATACGATGCTCCCTTTGTTGCTGACAAGCTTTCTCCAAGAGGGAAAGGACATGTCAGAAAAAATGGACTCTGAATCAGAGTTGTGAATTTCTTGACAGGTTCTAGGGGCAATGCTAGCATTTTCTTAGTCGTTCGGAAATGAAAATCCCACCGATAAAATCCAGGCCTTCCTTCCCTTCCATGAAGGTTATGAAGGTTGTTCTGTCGGCACAGCAGTTTTAAACACTGATCATGAATGCAATGTTGGTTTCTATGCCGGGATACATACGCCTTTTTTGTTTTTTGGGAGCGATGTTCTGTCTTCTAACGCTTGTGTCATGTGGCAAAGAAAAACGCGTGACCCGCGTCGATCCTGGCGTGGTGACTGATTTAAGCGGGCGTTGGAATGATACAGACTCAAAAATGGTGGCGGAGACGATGATGAAGGAAATGGTGAGTCGTCCATGGTTAGAGACGTTTATGAGCGCAAAGGGGCGAGAACCCGTGGTTATTGTTGGAACCATCCTGAATAAAAGTCACGAACATATTGATGTGGTGACTTTTGTCACCGATTTAGAACGGGAAATGACCAATTCCCAAAAAGTCGTATTTGTTGCGAGCAAAAGTGAACGAGAAGAGATCCGAGAGGAACGAAAAGAGCAGGCGGTCTATTCTCGTGAAGATACTCAAAAGCGGCCAGGGCAAGAGCTTGGCGCGGATTTCATGATGAAAGGCACGATCGCAACTATTGTCGATGAATCAGCTGGCACCAAAGCCATCTATTATCAAGTCGATTTGGATTTGATTGACTTAGAAAATAATGTCAAATCCTGGTACGGTCAGAAAAAAATCAAAAAGGTTGTTGAACGAAAGCGTACGTTGTTTTAAATCCCTGCGTTCCAGTGGCATTGTTACGAACACGGCAGGTTCTTCGATTTTTCTATTCTTCTTTCTGCTTCCCGTCGGTTCCCTGTTCACCTAACCATCAGGTTGGCATTCCCGTTCGCCCGATTATTTCTTATGGAGGGATGCTCTCTCTGATTGTCGGCTGCGTCCTATTCATTGGCTGTAGTGGGCCCATGGCGCATTATGCAGGCGTGGAACGTAGCCTGTTAGCCGGACAGCCTGACCAAGCCGTTCAAATCATGCAGGCCGCCAAAGAGGCATACGGCACCAACAGTCGGCTGCTGTTTTTGATGGACCAGGGGATGGTTCTCCATTTAGCAGGGCAATATGCTGAGAGCAATGCGGTGTTGGAAGAAGCCCACCTGCTTATTGAAGATCTCTATACGAAACGCCTTCGAGATTCGGCCTCTGCGCTGCTAGTGAATGAGGCACGTCAGCCCTATGAAGGGGCTTCGCATGAGCAGGTCATGGTCAATGTCGTGAAAGGCTTGAATTATGCGTTGCTACAGCAATGGAATGAGGCCTTGGTCGAAGCCAGAAGAATCGATCACCGTTTAAACGTGCTCAGCGATAAAGAGGATGGAACCGACACCTATCAAGAAGATCCGTTTGCGCGATATTTGGTCGGGTTGTTGTACGATATGGCTGGTGATACCAACAATGCATATGTCGGCTATCGAAAAGCCGAACAGGTCTATAAGGAGAGTGAAGGGTGGGCTCGTGTGTCCCTTCCCGATGTGCTGAAAAGCGATCTCATTCGTACGGCCAATCGTTTAGGCTTGAAATGGGAGGCCAAGCGGTATCTGGAACAGTATCCGGAAGTAGCCAACCAACCAAGTTTGAGTCAGGGAGACACACGTGCTCAAATTGTGGTGGTGACGTACCAAGGAAGGGGCCCGAAGAAAGAAGATCTTTTCATAGATGTCCCAGTGAGCCTGGATGCCCTCGCGTTAGTAGCCGTAACCAAACCTGGATTCCGTGGGAGTACCCGAAGGACGCGAGGAGGAGAGGCCCTCCTGTATGGTATTCATGGACGCATTGCACGTATTGCCATCCCTCGGTTTACATTGAATGAAAAATCCTCGGCTCTAAATGCTATTCAAGTCAGAAATGAGACCATCTCTCACACCACGCAGTCTCAACGCATGTACGATATCCATGCCGTGGCCGAAAAAACGTTGGCTGATGGATACGATAGTCTGGTCTTACGAGCGGTAGCGCGGTCGGCCATGAAAATGGCTGCGGCAGAAGGAATTCGTATTGGCGCAAAGGCAGCAGTCGGCAAAAATAATCGAGATTGGGTGGGTCCCTTGGTCGGAGGGCTGGCACGCGTATTTGCGTTAGCGACGGAGGAAGCCGATATCCGATCGTGGCGCACGCTCCCAGGCGAAATTCAGTTAGCTCGAATATGGCTTGAACCTGGAGACTATTCCATAGCCATTAATTCAGGACACAGTCGTTTGAAAGATGCTGGACGTGATTCCTTCTCGCATCTTTCGCTTCAAAAAAATGACACTCGGTTTCTTCTCTATCAAAAGGGGCCATGAGGCATGACGCGTTTTGAGACGTTGGATTCTCTCCAAATAAGGACAACGAAATTTCTTCCAGCCTCATGTGAACGATACTCAGGCATGCAGGGATTTGGCATCACCAATGTTATTGAATGGTGTATCAGGTAACATTTTTGTCTTACTCTTGGTACCTGGTTTTTATTGTGGCTTTGGCAACAAGCGAAAATTCAAAAAGACGCTTCCTGCTATCCATTCCTGTCGGTCTGTTTGAAAACACCCGCTGCACAACATGAAACAGCTTCTCATTGAAAACGATGAGAGGCTGTCGTCCAGATGAATCTCAGAAATACCTTTCATACGCGAGTGCTGTTACAGCCAAGGAGTCAATACGCGTCTTAGAACTCGATACCCGCCTATTCTACCTGCCTACCTACCTTTTCTGTATTTCCCGTGTGCTGGACCCACCACCAGACTAACTCGGCGCGGGTTGAGGTGTGGGTTTTCGCAAATAAGCTTCGGAGATACGTCCGGACGGTGGAAGGTTGTACATGTAGCGTTTGGGCGACCTGTCGGGTCGTCTGGCCTATGAGCAACTGCCTCAGGACGTGGTATTCCCGGACCGTCATGATCGGGATACTCGGCACCAATCTTGGGAATACGTGGGGGTCTTTTTTTGCGTGGATCAAGAGGAAGTTCGGAGAAATTCTGAGCCGAGTTTTGGGATGTGCGTCGTGGGAGGGGAAGAAGACGGGCCATGAAAGAAGAGAAGACAAAGCAAAAGATGTGCTTAATCTGCGAATTCAACAGAACACGGCTGCCAACATCGGAATGGTCAATGAACACAGGGCGATGGGAGCGTTGAGACCTGATCACGAGGAATCGGAGCGTGACGCCATTGTTTTAAAAGTTGTATCTATCCAGTGACGACATGTATCTATGTAGATACGTAAATTTTCTAATGTCAAATGACCTTAGAAGAAGACCCAATTTTCTTTTTGCAGCGGTTTTGGTATTTCTTCCCTCCCATGCCATGGGACTCCCCACTCGCTTCCATCCTTCCCATTCCTTTGTGCTGTTTGAACCCGTGGTACCCCGAGACGCGCCCGAGGCCCTCTTTCCTCTGCCCACGGCATGATCCTGTTGTCGATAGACGATCACTGAATCCAATTGAATAAAGGCTGCGTGTAAAAAAGGAGACTCGCATGGATGGGATTCGAAAACAGTTGACCGAATGGAAGCAGGGAGTCACCCGAGTCCTGCCCTGGATGATCAGTGTCCTCCTGCTGATTGGCCTGGGGACCATGATGCCGCTCCAACCCTGGGCCCAAGCCCCCGATCCCGATTTGGATAACGATGGCACCGTCACGGGGAAAGATGTGGCCATCGTCGCTCGGTGTTTGGGCAACAATGGCCCGAACAAGCCCAACTGCCAATTTGCGTTGGCCGATACCGATGGGGACGGGGATGTCGACAATGTCGATCTGCAATTTGTGGTGGATCATTTAGGCGAGACGGGGTTCCCCATAGGAAATAATGTAGCGCCTCTTGCGGTGGCCGGTCCCGATCAAGGTATCGATCTGGGGGACACGGTCGCCTTGGATGGGAGCACCTCCACCGATGGCGATGGCGACACCTTGACGTATCTCTGGACCATGACCACCAGTCCCGCGGGCAGTACGGCAACCCTGTCTGATCCCACAGTCGTCAATCCTACGTTTGTCGTGGACCTGGCGGGGACGTATGTGGTGCAACTGGTGGTGAACGACGGGACGGTGGACAGTGCGCCCGATACGGTCACGATCACCACTCTCAATTCCCAACCGACCGCTGAGGCGGGCGCCGATCAAAGTGTGCAAGTCACGGACGTGGTCCAACTGGATGGCAGCGGGTCGAGTGATGTGGATGGGGATGTCCTGACGTTTGTGTGGGAACTGAGTGCCAAGCCAGCAGGCAGTACCGCCTCTCTTTCGGATGCAACCCTCGTGAATCCCACCTTTGTGGTGGATCTGCCCGGCACCTATGTGGTGCTCCTGACGGTGAATGATGGCACGGTGGATAGTGACGTGGACTTCATCACCATCACCACAGTCAATTCGGCACCGGTGGCCAATGCGGGACCCGATTAAACGGTCTTTGTCACCCAATCCGCCGTCTTAGATGGCACGAATTCGAGTGATGTGGATCAGGATACCCTCACGTTCGCGTGGTCATTCAACTCCAGGCCTGCGGGAAGTACCGCGACGCTCTCGGATCCCACGTCCCCCATGCCCGATTTTACGGTGGACGTGTCGGGGACCTATGTGGTGCAACTGATCGTCAATGATGGCCTGGTGGATAGTGCCGCCGATACCGTGGTGATCAATACGCAGAACTCCGCCCCGGTCGCCGAGGCGGGCCCTGACCAAACGGTGGCGAAGGATGCCACCGTCCAGTTAAATGGGAGTAATTCAAGTGATGTAGACGGCGACACGCTCACGTATCAATGGGCCCTCACGACCCTGCCGTCCGGCAGTACGGCGACCCTCTCCGATGCTCAGGCTGAGTCCCCGATGTTGGTCGCCGATGTGATTGGGCTCTATGTCGTGCAGCTCATCGTCAATGAAGGTACGGAGGACAGTGTTCCCGGCACCGTCAGCATCACGGCCAATACGCTCCCCATTGCCGTGGCCGGACCCGATCAGGTGGTGAGTACGGGAGCGCTTGTCACTTTGGATGGCACGGGCTCCAGTGATGCTGATGGCCAAACCGTGACGTTTCTCTGGGCCCTCACCACTCAGCCCGCTGGGAGTACGGCCATGTTGTCTGATCCTTCGGTGGCGCAACCGACCTTTGTGGCCGATGCGCCAGGCAGTTACACCGCGACCTTGATCGTTAATGACGGAGTACAGGACAGTGCCCCGGATAGCGTCACGATACGTACGGCCAATATGCCTCCAGTGGCCGAGGCGGGTGCCGAGCAAATCGTGTCCCTTGGCGCGACGGTGCAGGTACATGGCGGCGGGTCGACGGACCCGGAGAGTGACCCATTAACCTATCAATGGAGTCTCCCTAGCCTTCCGGCCAACAGTACCGCCACGCTCTCCAATCCCACAGTGGTGAATCCCACGTTCGTCGCGGATCTGGCAGGCACCTATGTCGTGCAGCTCATCGTCAACGATGGGACGATCGCGAGTTCGCCCGATACCGTGATCATCACGGCCAATAATCCACCTCCCACGCTCAATCCCATTGGCAATCAGACCGTTGTTTTAGGTGAAACACTCGGTGTGACATTGAGCGGCACAGATCCCAATAGCGATCCCCTCAGTTTTGGCGCCACCACCATTCCGCTGCCCAACAACATGACGCTCAATGGGACCACGGGCGAGTTGGTGTTTCATCCCGATGACACGCAAGTAGGGGCCCATGTCCTCACCTTCTTGGTGAGTGATGGCCTGAGCACGGATGAAGAAACCCTCACCATCATCGTCCAAGGGCCAGGCCAGGGCGGTAGTACCGCCATTCAAGGACGCATCTTAGATACGAATGCCTTCGTCAGTGGCGGCACGGAGGTCCCCGTGGTAGGGGCCACGGTCTCATTCTTAGGGACAGGGCTGAATGCGACCAGTGATGCCCAAGGCATCTTTACCCTCTCCGGTCTTCCCGCGGGCACACAAGTGTTGGACATTGATGCGAGTACGGCCGATCCCGGTCCGGGGGGCGTGACCTATGCCTCGTTCCGGGAACAACTGACCCTCTTGGCGAATGTCACCAATGTGCACGAGCGGCCCTTCTTCTTGCCGAACGTGGACCCCAATAGTGAGATGACCGTCAATGGGATTTCCGTGACGCAAGTCGATCCGAATAACACCACCATCGTGAGTAATGCGGTGTTGGGTATCACCCTCACCATTCCCCCGCATGTGGCGAAAAATGCCGATGGCACGGATTACACAGGGTCGTTGACCATTTCCGAAGTGCCCGAGGCCTTAGCCCCTGCCGCGCTGCCCGACACCCTAGACCCGGGGTTGCTGATCACCGTGCAACCACCAGGCGTGCTCTTTACGACTCCAGCGGCCATTACCTTTCCCAACGTCGACCAAGGTCTTCCTGGCGACCAAGTCAATCTGTGGTCGCTCGACCCGGTCACGGGTCTCTTTCGGATCGTGGGCGAATTAGAAGTCAGTGCTGATGGCACGACATACGAGACCGTCAGTGGCGGCGTCATTGCCACCGATTGGTTTTGTCCGTGCCCGCCAGCCGCCAATGGGGGAGGAACCGGAGGAGGCTTTGGTGGAGGGGGAGGCTTTGGTGGTGGTTTTGGGGGAGGTGCCAACAATGGTGGTGATCCAAATAACCAACCGGATATGGGGAACCCAGGTGGCCAGGATGGTGGAGAGGGAGATGACGGCTGCTCAGGGTCTCGGACTTCCCTGTGTGGAGGAGAGCTGTCTATTCAACATCAACTTCCCACCTATCGATCACTTGGAGAAGAGCGCGGGGCATTGTTCCATTACCGTCATCTGAATGCCGATCCACAACCGATCATTTTTAATAACCCCATCATTACGCTTGGGACGCAACGGCCGCTCATGATGTCCGCGCGGCTGGCTATTGCGGGCGTTGACCAAGGGTTTGAGATTTTCACCGACACCAGCGGACTGACGGAGAAGGTCGATCAGCCGCTGCGACAAGTCGTGCAATTCGATGCCAGTGCCCTGGCAACTGGCAGCTATCCCTATAGTCTCACGCTGACTAATCGGTTTTTTGCTTCGAACATCGGCACACGCGTGGGGGATTCGGTCATCGTGCGCAATGAACGAGACAGTGTCTTTGGAGCAGGCTGGACCTTAGCGGGCTTCGATCGGCTGCAGCAACAAGCCAATGGGGATGTGCTGGTGACAATGGGGGACGGTGGCGCCTTGGTGTTCAAACAGCCTGGCGTTGGCACTTTTGCGTCTCTGCAAACGGAGAAGATGGACCATCTTATTTCCGTCCCCACGCAAGTCTTCGTCCGTGATCTCAACCAGGATACGATTCCCGATATTGTGTCTGGCAGTCGAGGCCGGATCCAAGTCTATTTGGGCAATGGCGATGGAAGCGTCACCTTGCATGCGTTGTTCGTCCAAGGGGGCATTTCCGGCGCCCATCAAATGGGAGACTTCGATACCGATGGCATCCTGGATATCGTGAATTTTGGCACGTTGGGGCCCGTGGTCTCATATGGCGATGGCCTGGGAAATTTTATTGATCGGGCGGACCTCACCTTTCCGGCTGGCGTCGCCACGTCGGCGAGGAGTGTGGCGGTAGCCGATTGGGATGAAGACGGAAATCTGGATTTTGCCTTTCCCAATAGTATTGAGGGGATTACGCTCTATATGGGACAAGGGGGGCGTGGAGCGGGGGCCTTTGTGCCTCAGCAAGTGCTCAATGATCCTGATTTTAGCTCAAGCATTGGCACCGCGGATTTTAATCTTGATGGCCATGTGGATTTGGTGACCGCCAACAATTTCAATCTCACCGTGTTTCATGGCGATGGCACGGGCAATTTCACCCTTGCCCTAACACTGGCGAATATGAGCCAAGCGCTGGACCTGACAGTGGGGGATTGGAATGACGATGGCTATCCCGATGTGGCGACATCCGGGATCACGGGCCCCAACACGAAGGGGGTTCTCATTTTTGAAAATAACCGCGTAGGTGGCTTGTGGCGAACCCAATCAGTTGACCTCGATCTCCCCAACGCGCTTAACGGGGTGACCCACATGGAGCCCGCCGATGTGGACAACGATGGGCGTCTGGAACTGTTGGTCTCGACCAACGACGACAGTAATGTGGGTGCCATTCAGGTCTTAGTCTGGGAGGATGGTCCGGGCTTTGGGCTCAAAAGCGTGATTCCTGCAGGATCTTGGGCCCAAGCGATCACCACGGGTGATTTGGATCAAGATGGCCAGATCGATCTGGTGAGCAACAATGGTCGGTTCTCTGATACGACCGAACTGTTGACCTTTCGCAACCTGGGCACGGCAGAGGGCTTCTTCAGTCCCGCGGGCGATTTTTCGGTATTAACGGACAATGGGGACAGCACGTTTACCCGGAGACTGAAGAATGGCACGACGATAGAGTTTGATTCCCAAGGGCGGCAAACGAGTGTCGCCGATCGCAATGGCAATACCACGACGTATCAGTACGATGCGCAGGGTCGGCTCGACACCATCACAGACCCCGTCGGCCAAGACACGATCTTGGACTATGGAGGCGGGAACCATTTATCAAAGATCACGGATCCTGCGGGGAGAGACACCCTCTTTGAGATTAATGCCGACGGCGATCTCACCAAAATTACTGACCCGGATTTGAGCACCCGCGAGTTTACCTATGATCCACGGCATCGATTGGTGCAGCAACAATCCAAGCGTGGCCTCTTCACGCAGTATGAATACAATTTTGCGGGACGCCATGTGAAAGCGACGCGGCCCGACACCTCGACGCGTGAAATCTTCCCGAGTGAAGTGGTGGGGCTCCTGGATCCGGCCAGTGGACTCGGTACGGAGAGTACTCCAGCTCCTGTCGTCCTGCCGACCGAAGTGGTCGGGACGTTCACCGATGGCAAAGGCCAAGTGTCATCAGTGAAGACGGATAGATTCGGGAAGGGCACGGTGCGTACGGATGCCTTGGGTCGAACCACGACGATTTCACGGAATCTCAACGGCGATCCCGTTGTCACCACCAACCCGAATGGCGCCATCACGCGGCGGACGTATGATGAGTTTGGCAATGTGCTGACCGTCACCGAAGCCGAAGGCGAACCGGAAGAACGCACCACGACCTTCGAATACGACCCCACCTTCCATCTCCTGACGAAGATCATTGATGCTGCCAACAAAGACACCACCATTATTCGTGATGCCAACGGGAATCCCGAGCAGGTCATCAACGCGCTCCTCGATGAACGGGTCCGCACGTTTCGAACGGATGGACAGGTGGAGACGGACACCGATGAAAACGGGGCACTCACCACCTTTACTTACGACCTCAAGGGCAATCTGGAGACCATCCTCGATGCTGAAGGCCATACGACGCGCTTTGTCCGCGATGCTGCGGGCAATGTGACCAGTCTCATTGAAGGGGAGGGCTCCGCCGAACAACGCACCCGGACGTTCACGTATGACACACTGAACCGTCTCAAAACGGCGACCGATGGGACCGCGAATCCAGCCACCCAATTTGCCTATGACGGGCAGGGCAATCTGATCACGACGACATTGCCGACGACCGAGCAGGAGATGCGGACCTACGATCCCATGAATCGGGTCGGGTCGATTGATGATCCGCTACGCGGGCTGACCACGTTCGTGTATGACCTCAATGGCAATCTCGCACGGACCGAAAACGCGCTCCACGATCCCACCATGTTTACGTACGATATGGCCGATCAGTTGGCGAAAATTACCGATGCCTTGTCTGGCGAACAAGCCTTTACCTATGACCTCGAAGGCAATGTCGAGACGTTTATCGACGCGCGCTTGAAAACGACCACCTTTACCTACGACAAGCGGAACCGGCAGAAAAGCCGAATCAGTCACGGCGGCACCTTCACCACCACCTTGACCTATGACACACGGGATAACCTGGAGGACACGACCGATCCCAAGGGGCAATTGATTCATCGGGTCTATGATGACCTTTCACGCTTGACGGACATCACGACGCCCGATAACGCCATCGCCATAGGCTATGACAAGGTGGGCAATCCGACGGAGGTCACGGACACGGATAGCCAAGTGACGTTCACCTATGACGGCCTCAATCGTGTGAAGACCGCACTGACCAGTGCCACCAGTGGGCTACAGCCACAGGTCCTTCTGACTCATGTGTACGATGCAGTGGGCAATCGCATCCAATTGGATGAAGATGCTGGGAGCAGTGTCACCACCTATCTGTATGATTTGGCGGGGCGCTTGACCACATTGACCCCGCCCGCAGGCGTCTCAACTCAGGTCACACTCGGCTACGATCCGGCCGGGCGGTTAGCGAGTCTCGCGTATCCGAATAGTGTCACGACCGCCTATGGGTACGACTCCAAGGGCCGGTTAGAGAGCCTGTCGCATACATTGGGAACCAATCCTTCCTTTGCCTCGTTCGGCTACACCTACAATCCCGTGGGGAATATTCTGGCCATTCTGGATCAGGTCACACCGGCTGAGAATCGCACGCACACCTATGATGCCCTTCAACGGTTGAAGACGGGAGGCACCACCGCCACTGCCGAGACCTATGCCTATGATCTGGTGGGCAACCGCACGACCTCCTTCTTGTCATCCACGCACACACATGATGATTGGAATCGTCTCTCGGAAGATGAGGCCTTTACCTATACCTACGACGATAATGGCAATCTGGAGACGAAGACCGATAAAGTTACACCAACCGACGTCACGACCTATCAGTGGGATGCGCAGGATCAATTGATCCAAATTGATCGTCCCGATAGCACGACGGTGACCTATAAATATGACGGATTGGGAAGACGGATTGAGAAGAATGTGGAGGGGACCATTACACGCTATGTCTACGATGGCGAAGATATTCTCCTGGAGTATGACGGCACCAATACGTTCCTTGCCCGCTACTCTCATGGCGATCAAGTGGATCAACCGTTAGTCCTTCAGAGGGCTGGACAAGGGTTCTTCTATTACCATGCCAATCATCAAGGCTCGATCACGCATCTCACCAATAGTGGTGGGACCATTGCCAATAGCTATGTGTATGATAGTTATGGCCGACGGCTCACGGGGGCGGAGTCGGTCATCCAACCCTACTCCTATACAGGACGGGAATTTGATGTAGAATCAGGGTTATACTTCTACAGAGCGCGCTACTTTGACGCCACCACCGGGCGGTTTCTCTCAGAAGATCCGATCCGCTTTAGGGCGGGAGATCAGAATCTCTTTCGATACGTTTTAAATAATCCCGTGAACTTCACAGATCCAACGGGGGAGGTTGTCCCTTTTGCCATAGGATTAGGGGCGGCGATTGGTGGTATCGGGGGTGGAGTCTCCGCGGCCATTGCCGGAACCAGTATTATCCAAGGGGCTGCGATTGGGGCGGCGGCAGGTGCGTTATCAGGCCTAGGAATAGGGGGGGGCTACGTTAAGTGCGGGTATCTCAGCAGCGGCAAACGCTGTCAACCAATTGGTCACAACAGGTTCTATAGATGGGACACGTGTGGCCATTTCTGCAGCGGCTGGTTTTGCCGGCGCACGTGTGGGTGGGGTCATTGCCAAGAACTTTTCTTTTAAAAGCAGAATAGGGGACTTAAACTTTCGGGCTGGAGTTCGGTCTAACGCCATTGTCTCTTCTGGTGCCGGCGGAACGGCGGGTGCAGTGGCCGATATTCTTGGCCAAAACCTGTTGGATTTTCTTCAGAACAGCAATTTCTCTCAAGCGAATTCCTCGGGATCCTCGAGTCCTTCCGGAGGATCGGGCGGATCGTGTGGTGGACAAAATAGCAATCCGTTTGGGAGCAGCCCCTTCTTTGGAGGGGCAGGGCTGCTGAGCTTTTTCTAAAGGAGTGAGAGGTCCTTGCCCTCCACCTTCTGAGTGTGTGGGGACGTCAGCAAGATTGGATGAGGGATGCCAACATAGCGAAGTGTGCATTTTCAGGGCATGTAAAATAAGTAACAGTGTTAGGTTGCAGATAGCACTCCAACCATAATAATTCTATGAAACCGTCATCTTGTTAGGGATATGGATCTACTAGATATCATTTCAAGTATTCTGGTAGTGGTTTTCTCGATATGGGGAACTTGGTATTTATATTGGGATGTGAAGCGCCGTTGGGCGATTCCGGAGGAACGAGGGAATGCCTGTGTTCTTTTTTGGGGATGGATATTATTTGGAATACCTCTTGGGATTATTATGTTTTTAAGTTTATTAGTGGATTTTTGGATTTTACCAGGTTTTGGAACATGGTTCTCGGAATAGATATGAGATACCTGTCCCTTCTCTTAATTCATCCGCGTTGAAAAACTTGAATATTTTTGGCTACCCAGGCACTCTTTCCAGTCATGATGACTCTACTGAAATGGACTGAGTGGGGGTCAGGTTGCTTGCTTCATGAGATAGATTTATTCTCGAGACTTCTCTCCCATTTAGCCGCTGATCACGACGCGGAGCGCTGACTTGTTTGCGCGACGAGCGCATCCACCACATCCAAAATCTTCTGCTGCTGATTTCGTGGCAACTGCGACACCGTTTCAAACGCTCTAATTCTTGGTATTCACAAAAATCTTGGAGAAATTGTCAACAATCACATTAAAGTGGCCCCTAGCGATCATGAGGAATTGTCCCGCCTTCAACGTCTGCTCATGGTTGTGAGTTCAATTGATCAACGCAACACTTTATCTTATCTTCTAGAGATACAGAAGGAGTGTGCCCATGAAACACCGCACCCGCATCAACTTTACGGCTGCCCAACGAGCGGACATTTGGGATCGCTGGCAGCGTGGCG
>JAJDBR010000211.1 GCA_029261275.1 Nitrospirales bacterium | reverse complement strand
CCAGTTGACTTGCGTCAGAATCCGCACGTACCCTTGGTTACGCTTAGGATAAACTACGGTAGTGGGAAAGGACGTGTAGCGAAATGGATCCCGAGTCATCGGTTGCCGACGTTCCAATTAACCTTCCTAATAGCCTGACGGTTCTCCGTATTCTGCTCGTCCCTGTTTTTGTTGGACTTTTACTGTATGGGCATTTTGATGCTGCCCTCATTGTTCTCCTGATTGCCGCCTTAACTGACGTCCTAGATGGGATGATCGCTCGCCTGACTGACCAGCGGACTCGCTTAGGGGAGTACCTGGATCCTTTGGCCGATAAACTGTTGCTGATGTCGGCCATTATTACCCTGTCGGTTCTCGATTTCATTCCAATCTGGGCGGTCATTATCGTGGTGAGCCGCGATGCGATTTTGCTAGCGGGTACGGTTATCGCGAATTTAAGCGACACTGATATCAATATTTCTCCGACTGCCATGGGCAAAGGCACGACCTTCGCTCAAGTTTGTTATGTCATTGCCATTATGCTGCAGGTCACCGGGCAAGTGCCTGTCTCCCTGGTGGAGCCATTGTTATGGGTGATGGTGGCGTTGACGGTTGGATCAGGCGTGCATTATTTGTGGCGCGGAATTCAGCATGTGAATGGGACCAATACAACAACTGAATCAGGGGGAACCCCACCGTGATTCGCGAACGGGTTGGTCATCAATTAGTTGAGGCAAAGGTGGTGTCCTCAGACGATCTGGCTCAAGCGTTGTCCATTCAACAGGGGGAAGGCGGGCGGCTTGGGAGTATTCTTGTTCGGATGGGCGTGTTGTCTGAATCGACGTTATTGGAATTTTTAAGCCAGCAATATGGTGTTCCGACTGTCGAACTTTCCACCTGTTCTCTGGATTACAGTCTCCTGACTCTGCTTCCGATCACGGTCGTTCAACAGCATTTGGTTGTGCCAATTAAAAGGACGGCTTCTCGATTAACACTGGCGATGGTTGATCCGACGAATTCCTCGTTGTTGGAGGAACTCCGTTTTAGAACAGGACTTCATATCACTCCGATGGTCGCGGCCGAATCGGATATTCGCACGACTATTCGTGACGTGTATGAACGGCCTCAGAAAGGTTCTTCGTCAAAGGAGGAGTCGGCGTCAGGATTGGGTTTAGTTAACCAGAAGACTGAAAAGACGGGGCCGTCATGTTCACCATCTCCAACTACGTTCGACAGGGGAGCAACTATTTCCTCAGTTATTGATTTTACCTCCGTTTCGAATGGCAAAGGCCGAGTCACGATTGACCCTGATGGATCGGCCGTGGATGTGGTGAACACACTGGTTCAAGAGGCTCTCCAAATGGAGGCTAGCGATATTCATGTGGAGCCGCTTGAAAATATGATCCGGATTCGGTTCCGATTAGATGGCGTCTTGCAACCCATTCATAATTTGCCAAAGGATTTACATCCATCTTTACTGGCCCGTCTCAAAATTCTTTCAAATTTAGATATTGCTGAACGCCGGTTGCCTCAGGATGGGCGGATGAAAATCGATGGATTTCCACAGTTGGATATTCGGGTGGCGATTTTGCCGTGTTTATTTGGAGAAAAAGCGGTCTTGCGCCTGTTGAATCAATCGGGCCTGGCCTTGCATCTCACGAATCTTGGGTTGGATCAACCTGATTTAGACCGGGTCATTGCCGCGTTAGAAAATCCCTATGGCATGATTTTGGTGACGGGGCCGACTGGCAGTGGCAAGACCACGACGCTCTATAGTGCCCTGCAATATCTCAACACCCCTCACATGAATATTGTGACCGTTGAAGATCCGGTGGAGTTTCAAATTCAGGGGATCAACCAATTGCAAATCCACGAAGATATTGGCTTGAATTTCTCTACGGGATTGCGATCGTTTTTACGGCAAGATCCTGATGTGATCATGGTCGGAGAAATTCGTGACAGGGAGACGGCTCAAATTGCGGTTCAGGCCTCACTGACCGGTCACGGCGTCTTATCAACACTCCATACCATGAATGGCCCTGGGGCGATTACGCGTCTCATTGATATGGGGATCGAGCCCTTTCTGGTGTCCTCAGCCATTTCATTGATTATTGGCCAACGACTCATTCGGAAAATCTGTGCCCATTGTGTCGAGCCTGACACGATGACGCCTGAGCAATTGCGTGATTTAGGGCTTGATGATGACTGGATTGGGGCTTTGCAGGCCAGGAAGGGGCGTGGTTGTGAGCAATGCCATATGACGGGATACAAAGGGCGTATGGCCTTGTTTGAAACGTTGCCGCTTGTTGAACGGTTACATGAAATCATCTTATCCCGTGCTTCCACCAGCGATATACGAGCTTGTGCGATGCAGGAAGGATTTCAAACCTTGCGTCAAGCTGGGTTGGTCGCGGTACAGCAGGGTCACACCACGATGAGTGAAATTTTGACAGAAACGCGTGATGACGGAAGGCTCCAGCCCTCATAAGGAATCTGTGAAAGCAATGGAATTATTGGACTTGTTACGGGAGCTACGTCAGCAAGGGGGGTCAGATCTCCATCTTGTCGCAAGCAGTGCACCACGTTTGCGCGTTGATGGACATTTGCGGCCGATTGAGGCACCAATCCTCACGGTCCAGGATATCAATCGATTTACTGAAAGTTTTCTTGGCGAGGATCAGCTCCGGCAGTTGGCCCAGGAAGGCGAATGGGATGGCGCCCACACAGTACCCGAAGTTGGCCGCTTCCGGTTCCATGTCTATACGCAACGGGGTTCGTTGGCCATGGCGGTTCGGGCAGTTTCTAATACGATTCCCTCATTAGACGAATTAGGAGTGCCTGCCGTTGTTAATGCGTTGATGCAAAAATCACAGGGCCTTGTTCTGGTCACCGGTCCTACGGGTAGTGGGAAAAGTACCACGCTGGCCGCGATTTTGGATTTGGTGAATCAAGAGCGGCGGGCCCATATTGTTTCACTTGAGGATCCTATTGAGGTCCTGCATTCCCATAAGAAGAGCCTTGTTTCTCAAATTGAAGTCGGGTCCGATGTTCGAGAATTTCAGTCGGCCCTCAAAGGGATGTTACGACAAGATCCTGATGTGGTGTTTTTAGGGGAATTGCGTGACCGTGAGACGATTCATTCGGCACTGACCATGGCTGAAACAGGGCACTTAACTGTGGCCACATTACATACCAATTCTGCCATTCAATCTTTAACTCGGCTGATTTCGGTTTTTCCCGCTCACCAACAACCTGAGGTGCGTGCCCAATTATCGATGGTGTTGGAGGGGGTGTTATCACAGCGACTGGTTCCACGGTGGGAAGGTTCCGGGAGGGTGTTGGCCATGGAAGTTTTAATTCTTTCTCCCGCCATCCGAAATCTCATTCGCGAAGATAAGTTGCATCAAGTCTACTCCATGATGCAAACCGGGCACGTGCAATATGGCATGCAGACGATGAATCAGGCGTTGGCTGATCTCGTGGGTCAAAAGGCGATTGCTTCGGAGTTGGCATTTAAGCTGACCACGTTCCCCGATGAATTAACCAAGCTATTGGACCGGATAGGCCGGGTGCGACCATCGTCGACGTCCTTAGCTCAGCTACGGCCAAGAGCGTAAAGAGTAAAAAGTGAGAGGGGACATGTCTTGTCCTTCCTCCCGTGAGGCTTTTCAGACGGTGGATGGGTTCAGCCATCGATAGGAGTCGGGATCGTATAAAATGGCACTGTTTCAGTACATGGCGAAAAACTTGGAGGGGCAGTCTATTCAGGGGGAAATCGTGGCGACCTCCTCTCAAGAAGCCATTCAACTCCTTCGTCGGCAAGATATGCTCGTGACACGCCTCACAGAAAAAATGGATGAGGTTTTGGAGGCGAGCCCTTGGAATTTTTCTTGGAGGAAACCTCGCATCACCAATAAAGAGCTCGTTCTCTTTACCCATCAATTTGCGACTCTCATTCGGGCAGGTGTTCCCCTATTAGAATGTTTGGATATCCTCGGAACCGAAGGAGACAATCAGGCTTGGCAATCGGTTGTCAGTCACATCCGTGCGGAGGTCGAACAGGGTACGCCATTAGCCCAATCCCTGGGGCATTTTCCGAGGATCTTTCATGAATTTTATCGACGAATGGTGGAAGTTGGAGAAGCGACGGGTCGATTGGATGAAAGTTTGGCGCAGCTGGCGGTCTATCTCGATAAGCAGGCCCAGTTACGGGCAAAGATTCTCTCTGCGTTGGCCTATCCGGCTTTACTGGTGACCGTGGCCATGACTGTTTTCGTGTTTTTGCTTATCTGGGTTGTGCCCTTATTTTCGGGGCTTTTCCAAGAATTTGGCGAGTCGCTTCCGTGGTTGACGCAGATGGTTCTTGATCTCTCCGATGGTCTTCGAAGGCATGCGCTTGCCTTGGTCAGCCTGTTGGGAATCTTGCTTCTAGGAAGCCGTATCATCCTAGCTCATGCCAAGAGCCGCCATATCTTTGATGGGGTACTCTTACGACTTCCCCTCATTGGGACAATTTTCCGGAAATCGGCAATCGTGCGATTTTCTCGAACCTTAGGGTTTTTGGTCCGTCGAGGAGTGCCGTTGTTATCGGGATTGTCAGTGGCAGCAACGGTAACCGGTAATTCCGTGATGGAGCAAAGTATTATCAAGGTCGCGACCGATGTTCAAGAGGGGCAACCGCTTTCCGAGACCTTACGGGCTAGTGACATGTTTCCTCCTATGGTGACGCAAATGATTAAAGTTGGCGAATCGACTGGGTCATTAGACACTATGCTTGAGAAGATTGCTGATTTATTTGAGCAAGAAGTAGACGGAGTGGTTGCCACGTTGACCTCGGTATTGGAGCCTAGTGTCATCGTGGTGGTGGGTAGTGGGATTGCTCTTGTCGTCGTGGCCATGTATCTTCCCATTTTTTCTATTGGGTCGATCATTGGGTAGAGGGGAGCTGAATCGTGGGTGAGAGTGTGGTTTCTGAACAGGAAATCAATATTCAGGCGCCAGCCAAGGTGAATCTCTGTATTCGTGTGTTAGATCGTTTACCCAATGGATACCACGAATTGTGGTCTCTCATGCATTCGGTTGATGTGTTTGATCAACTTCGAATTCGGTTGAATGCCAATCATGATCGCATTCACTTAATGTGTGAAAATGCAGTCATTCCCGTGGACCAAAGAAATCTGGTCTATCGTGCTGCCGAGAGGGTGTTTCAACGTGCAGAGCAATCGCTTGGAGTGGATATAGTCCTTCAGAAGGCGATTCCTGTCGCAGCGGGGTTGGGAGGTGGGAGCAGTGATGCAGCCGCGGCCATCTATGGATTAAATCATTTACTGAAACTAGGTTGGGGGCCCTCTGAAATGTGTGAAGTGGGAGCTGGGTTGGGGAGTGACATTCCCTTCTTTTTTCAAGCTCCCTGTGCGATGGTCAAAGGCTGGGGTCAGGAGGTTACGCCTTGTATGATTGATGGTCAACGATGGGTGGTGTTGGTCAATCCAGGATTTCCTATTCAGACTAAATGGGCATATGAACAATTAGCAGCTTGTCGGTCTGAGACTCCCACTTTGAACCCCTGGGCTCAATCAGTCGAAGACGAGTTAAAGCTATCTTGGCCAGAGGTGATTGAGGCCATGGAGAATGATTTCGAATCCCCTTTGTTTCCTGTCTACCCGATTTTAGAATTTATGAAAGAAAAGCTTCGTGCTCTTGGAGCTCAAGCTGCGCTTTTGTCGGGAAGTGGGGCCACGGTTTTTGGAGTATTCGATTCACCAGAGGATGCCCAGGCCGCGGCCGCCTATTTACGACGTGATACCCAATGGCTCGTCTTCAATGTACCGATGGGGACTACACGTTTGCCACATGCTACAATCCTTGATGAAGCTTCTTCTGAATTCCTTCCCGTTTGAATTCAAGAACGTGAGTTGACAAGCTACAGATTTTCGCATTAACTTTCCCCTGCTTTTCTACCAGGGGCATTGGTTAATATAAAAGGTACTTTTCATCCGGGAAGGTAGGCACGCTCAATGCCACGTGATCTCAAATTGTTAACGGGAAATTCTAATATTGCGTTAGCCAAGGAAATTGGTAATTACATTGGGCAAGGGTTGAGCCAGGCCACCGTCACGACGTTTAGTGACGGGGAAACGCGGGTTCGTATTGATGAGAATGTCCGAGGTGGTGATGTGTTTCTCATTCAGTCCTGCTGCCATCCCGTGAATACTTCCATTATGGAGCTCTTGCTGCTGCTCGATGCTGTGAAGCGATCTTCGGCTTCACGGATTACAGCGGTAATCCCATATTATGGGTATGGTCGGCAAGACCGGAAGGACCAACCCCGTGTGCCGATTAGCGCCAAGCTGATTGCCGACCTTTTGACAGTGGCTGGGGCTAATCGAATTTTGACCATGGATTTACATGCCGGGCCGATTCAAGGCTTTTTTGATATCCCGGTCGACCATTTGTATGCCATGCCGATTCTGTTGGAATATATTAAAAAGCAACAAGTGTCTGATATGGTGATCGTTTCACCCGATGCTGGAGGTGTGGAACGAGCTAGAGCATTTGCTAAACGACTCAACTCCTCCTTGGCGATTATCGATAAACGGCGGGAAACACCCAATCAGGCAGAGGTGATGAATATTATCGGTGATGTGAAAGGCATGCATGCTCTTTTATTTGATGATATGATTGATACGGCTGGCACCATTGTTCAAACGGCACAAACATGTTTAGATAATGGGGCCGTCTCTGTCTGGGCGGGTTGCACCCATCCAGTATTGTCGGGCCCGGCCCTGGAACGGTTAGAAGGCTCATGTTTGCGAGAGATTGTGGTGACGAATACGATTCCCTTAAATGGCAAAGAGCAGCAGTGCCCCAAGTTAAAGGCTCTTTCTGTTGCCCCACTATTGGGTGAGGCAATTTTGAGAATACATCGAGAGGAATCTGTGACCTCCTTGTTTGTTTA
>JAJDBR010000022.1 GCA_029261275.1 Nitrospirales bacterium | reverse complement strand
GCTGTGTGAAAACTCCGTATAAAATTTTGATCTAAAATTTTTTCCTTCGAGGATCGCCGATATTCCACGATCTCTGCCTAAGGAAGGGGTCAGGGACCCCCTGAATCTAGGAAATTTCGAGTTTTCACACAGCCTGGGTCGCTTTGCGACGAACAGGACGGAAATTATAACGTCCGCTTTTCCACAATAACGGTTCGCCCATGAACACCCGGCGGCGAGAATCACACGCCCAGTAAACCTGCCATGTAACAGAATGGGGTATTCTGTTACATTTTCAGTATTTTCTGTCATCTCAGTTGTCTAGCCGTTTACACCGCAACTAGATTCCGTTCTTGAGTATTGAGGTGCCCTTCAACTCTTCCCAATTTCCGACGCCTGCTGTCCGGCTCTTGAGATGGATGCTCTTATCATTCAGCTGGCCTTGTTTGAGCGCAGCGAGTTGGTCCGCTCCTTCCCAATCCTGCGTCCATCTCATCTAATGTGGCCGGACTGGGCGTCAATGGTTTTGGCTACTTTTGCCGAAACAAAAGGGCCTCGCCTGCCGGGGCGAAACCCGGCAACACCGAAAAATGATTGAATACCCTCGAATAGCTTGGCGACTCTATAGGTCTTTACCCTCATCCCTGCTCTTGTCCTCTCTTCAAGGCCAAGCCCTTAAAGGGCGAGGGAGTTATGAAATATATTACATTGGTTAACGGAAGGCTCCTTGACGATAAAGCCGCCAAAAGGTCGTAATACCAGCCCAAATCGGATGCTTCCGCTGCGCAGGCGTCAATTCAACCTTTACCCCAGAATGCCGCTCGATTTTCCAGATCAAATAATCGGCTCCGCCTTGGAAAGTATAGGCCGCTTTTATGAGTCGCAAAATCGATAAGCACTTCCCCTGAAGTTTTCGAACCATCCACCCTATTCGATTCTTAGTGCCATTCCATCCAGAAGGTTCTATCTCATACAGAGTATTATCATTCTCTTTTATGGCCTTCACATTTTGAAAATGCGCCGAAAAAGCTGCATCAGCGACTTGCTCATAATAGGCTTGGTTGCTTTCCCATAATGTGGCAATTCGTCCTTTTGATTCGGCACGTAGTTCCGCTCCATAACTGAGTGCCAAACCTGCAACCCATACATCTTTTGCCGAAAACTTGTCTGGCATCTGCGGAACCACATTGCCCAAAAAAGTCAGAACCGCGGTTCCAAAGCCTGAAATAATCCTTTCTTGTATCGCCTGACTAGGAAAGGCCATCACAGCCGTGGGCTGCGCAAAACGCCCCCAAAAATACGAATGAAACCATTTGGGAGTTACACTTTGCTCAAAATCATCTAATGACAAAACTGCATATTTCATCCGCACGGTATGGCTCTCGACCTCAACCTCTCCATAAAACACATTGGGAGGAAGCCACCCGTTAAGACGCGCCATCCAAGCTGAGGGATACACTGCCGTGTACCGATCTACAATAACGTAACAATCCACCAGTCCATTTTTATCCGTGCCTGCTCGCAGACAAGAGCCATAGAGTAAAATTCCTTGAACAGCCTGCCCGTATTTTTGAGCAAGAAAATTCCCTGCAACCTGGATAGAGGGAGGAATGGGTTGCGCACTCGGCTGGCCAACGATCTCTAAAAGAGTTGTAGAAAGGGTCATGGCTACTCCGATTTCAACCGGATAAAGGAAAGCTCTCCAGGAGAATCAAGAATGAGCGGCTCCTCAGGCTTAGAAGACGTATACACCTCGCCATCTAGCACAAACCCACTATTAAAACTCAACCGAATCTCCGAGAGGTTTTCACTCCTGTACCCATGACTGATAGTCGCAAGAGCATGAGGTTTTCCACGAAGCACCGCTGGTAAGACCCGCCATAAATAGCGATACGGAACGCGAAGGCTGGTATATCGCAAAGACCCAGGATTGTTGCCCCAAAATGGCTTCATGCCTAAAAACAAGCGGTTCAAGGTGGTCACCAAGAGCACTAAATACTCATCCTCGACAAGAGACATTTCTCCTGCCGCGACTCGAGCGGTAATAGGATTCAGTCCCTTTCGAGATCCCGTAGCCAAGGCCAATAAGAATTTGACCAATATCAGGCCTGCTCCCCATTCCCCTAATCGCCCAATCGACTGCTTCGTTTGAAGGCCCAGTTGCGTCCCATGGTAAATGGCTCCAGCGCCGAAAAACATACCATGTAACGGTTCTCGTTTTTCTGGGAAACGAATCCGAAGAATGGGTCGTGTTTCAGTCACTGTTTGGGGATGGGAGGACTGCGCTTCGGCAAGAAGTTGCTCCAGGGTCTTCGGCTCAAATTTCCCCAAGCCGACATCACCTGCCATCAAATTGGCCGTCCCGGACGGCAACAGTGCCAAACTCGGCATCGATACAAAAGGTTGATGACGAAATAAGGCACCCATGGTGGCTTGAATCGTCCCATCACCTCCATTGACGACCACACAATCCACCTGCTCTTGGGCAAACGTTTTTAAAGCCTCTAAGATCTCGGCAGGCGTATGAACCTCTGCCCATTGCAGGGCATGATTTTTTGAACGTATGTCCTGAAAAAACTCTGGATTCCGCCTATTTCGACCACTCAGCGGATTATGGAGGATTCCCACTCGCATAGTAGGCTAAGAAACTATCGATTTTTAGGAAGGGGAACAAGAGGGCTGCCATTCATCACTGTGAAGAATTCCGGAAAAGCATGAAGCGATAAGACACCGATCTGAGCATTCATTTGATGGTGGCAGGAGGGTTCGTAAACACTCGAACCGCTAAGGAATCACGACCATTCACTGTGTCAATTTCAGCCAACCAGGATGACAGTGATCCTTTCATGCTTTTTTCCAACGCGGCCATAGCCAATCGTCCCAACAGAATGACTGTCGAAAGAACCGTCCAGATTGCAACAGCCTCCAAACCCAAATCCGGTCGACCAATCAAGGCACTCCCTGTCAAAAAGATCATATTGGGATTCCGTCGGGCTGTAATGAGGCGAAAATATGAATCAAAGGGCTTCCAACAAAAAATAACAAATCCTCCCAACCACCATTGGAAAATCCCCTCCACAATTCGCCCAAAGATATACCCCAGAACAATCGCCAAACAGGTCATCTCCAGGGTCAATCCCAACAGGAGAGGTGAATACGACATGAGGCCCACCCCACAAGCCAAATACCACAGCGGCGGATGAATTAAATCGATTCCATGATCAAAAATATTTCCCCATTTTGTTGAGGTCACCGTCACTCTGGCCAATTTGCCATCGACCGTATCCAAAAAAGTCATCACCCATCCCAAAGCCAAACCCGCAAAAAAATATCCATAACTAAATAATATTCCTGCCGCAATCACCAAACCCAAACTAAGGGACGTGACCTGATTCGGGGAAATCCCTGCTAACGTACAGAGTCGAGTGGCCCACTGAGCGGGAACTGGCCACCAAAATTTCGTCACAAAATCCGTCACACCCTTATAGGATCCAGAAAATAAATGTTGTTCCAAAGCCTCACGATTATCCTCACGTATGGGCAGCACATACGGAATATCCGCTTTTCGCAATTCATTCGAAAAGGAACCGGACAGATCTTCCAATGTCACAGTTCTGAGGTTTGAGGCTTCCGCGAACCGACCTGCTTGCATGCCCTCGAAAACGGAAAGAGCCACAGACGCGTTCACATGGGCCGCAACGGGAATCGGACCCGTGGCAGACTCTATCTTTAATATGACGTTTTTTTCTTTCGACAAATTGCGTAACACCCGTTCATCGAAAATGAAATCCCCGCGCATGAGTAAGACTGAATTCTCTTGAGGAATATTTCTAACATCCGACAACAGGTCATAGGTCCCAATCCGTTTCAACATGCGCTCCAATCGCTCTCGCGAGGTCAACCCCCACAACCGAACATCCAACTCATGGCACATGGACCAATTCATACTCATAAGACGAATGGTCTTCCTAAAAAATTATCCAAGAAACGCATCGATTCTCTCCCTCAAGAAAAGTACATCCACCAAAGAATGACTGTCGCAAGCACAATCCCTAAAAAAGGGATGGTGATCGTCAAAAAGGCTGAAGCGCCCAATAAGATCCCGACATGTTCTAATATTTCTGTCGTGAGATAATAGCCAATCCCGACGAGCCCTCCTAACATCATTCGCTTACCAGTGGTTGCACTGCGTAACGGCCCAAAAGCAAAGGGCAACGCCACTAAGATCATTAATCCCGTTTTCAATGGCATAAAGATTTTTTCCCAGAACGCTAACTCATACCTCAAAACATTCTGATTCTTACGTTCAAGGATTTCAATATAACGGAAAAGATCGGATGGAGCGAGAGAAGAAGCTGGCAGCGTTAACAGCCGCATTTCTTCTCGGTTCAAAGGGGAATCCCACACCAGACTCGATATCGTTTCTTCGGACACACGAGGACCATCAATCGTTTTTTTCTGAATATTTCCCAACACCCACTTTTGAGGATTCTGAACATCCGCTTCCTTCGCATACATATAGGCGACCATCTCGCCTTGGTGATTGAATTCAAAAATATCAATATCTTGAGGAATTTCTCCATACTTCAATGTTTTAATACGAATAAAGCGATTGTCCTCTCGAAACCACAGCCCCTGTTTCCCCTGATAGACTTGTGAATTAGACAGAGCCAATGACCGAGAAATATGTGCATACTGGTCTAACGTAGGAGTGACATACTCTTCCAAGCACGCCACAATCACCACAAAAATCAGTCCCACTTGCATCACGGCCCATGCGATTTGGTAATGAGAGATTCCACCAGCCTGCATGGCCAAGAGCTCTCTGCCATTAGCCAATCCTCCCAAGGCCATAATACTCCCGAGCAACGCAATGAAGGGTGATAACACCACAAACCGCTCTGGAAGAGTCAGAAGGACAAATTCCCCTGCTGCCCAAAAGGTATAACGACCATTCCCCACCTCCTCCACCTGTTCAACAAAGACAAATAAGCTAAACACCGCGAGCAGAATAGCCAACACCGGCAAATATCCCCTGAGTAAACTTCCCCAAAGATAGCGATAAAGAATAGGAATAGTCATGTGAGAAAAGATCAGGAATGTGTCTTCAAAAATAATTGGTCATGTTCCTGGAGAGGACAGAGGACTAGGCTTTAGTATTCGAGACATTGTGTATTCCCTTTTGGCAACATGTCAGGAATGATGCCCCACGGAAAATTTAGGGAAACACACAAATATGCTCACAAGGGCTCCGAGACCAATAATCATCCACCAAAGACCCGGGAAGATAGGAAGCGTTCCTTGTTCCACTAACGTCTTCACCATTAATCCTACGAAATAATACACCGCAAAAAGGACCGTCGCTGTGAATATTTTGGCATATTTCCCTGTTCGAGGTGAGGAGCGGCTCAGTGGAATTGCCAACAATCCCAGCAGGATCGTAGAAAATGGAGTTGAAAGCCTCCACTGAAGTTCTGCATGATCCTTTCGGGCATCAGACAAAGACAACTGATGAGTCGATGCCGCCTTTCGTCTGTATTCTGCAATAGTCTCCTGAGGAAAAATAGAGAGCTGCGAGAAATGGGACATGTGAGTAATGCTGCCATTTCTGGTCAATTTGTATTCGAAACCATCAAAGAGCACGGGAATAGACATCCCACTTTCAGGATGGAATTGTTCACCCGCTCTTTTTGCTGAAATGATCCGCAATTTATCTCCGTGCTCGCTTTGAACAAACACCTGTTTCAATTGACGCGCTTGTTGATCAACCTCTTCAGCAAAGAGAACAAGTGATCCATTCCGTCGGTCATAGAAATGCCCGGGCTCTAAATGACTGATACCCAATCCAGCCTCGCTTTGCGTCTTCACTCGATAACTCTCTTCATAGGCTAAGGGACGAAGATACAATGAAAAGAGAGCCACAAATATGGCCACACACGCGGAGAGCAAACCAACCGTTCCCATCACGCGATAGGGACTAACGCCAGAGGCCAGCAAGGCTTTCATTTCAGAATCAGCATACAATCGTCCTAATCCAAGAATAATCCCAAAATACAGAGAGACAGGGAGCAAGACCTCGAGAGCAATGCCGACCTTTAACACAATGAGTTTCAAAAGCATGCTGGTTGAAAGAAGGGCATCTACCGCTTTGGCTAAAAAAATAATCCAACTGTATCCAGCGAAGAGAACGATAAATAAAACGCAGACAACCATCGAAGGCTTCAGCACTTCACGAATGAGGTATCGGTCTAACATGCCACCATTCTCCACCACACCTTTACATTTGCCATACCTGATGGTACTAATCGTTTGATGAAAGCCGTGATTCTCAGCGCCGGGCAGGGCAAGCGATTACTCCCGTTAACGAAAGACCAACCTAAATGTGCGATTCCCATCCACGGTCGATCCATTCTGGAATGGCAAATCGATGAATTGATCAAGTTGGGCATACGCCCCATTCATGTGGTGGTCGGCTTTGGAGCGGGCAGAGTCGAAGAAATCTTAGCCCATCACGGCAGCCGCCAAGCCATCCACACGGTGTACAATCCATTCTATGCAATGGCGGATAATCTTATCAGTTGTTGGACAGCCAAATATGAAATGGCGGAAGATTTTATCTTATTGAATGGCGACACCCTATTTGAAACGGCTATCCTTGAACGCCTGTTGCAGGCCCCACCAGCCCCCATCACACTAGTAACAGACGAAAAACGGCAATACGATGCCGATGACATGAAGGTGATTGTGGAGGGAACCCAATTGGTCAGAATTGGAAAAACCTTGCCATTGGATGAGGTTAATGCAGAATCCATTGGCATGATCCGGTTTCAAAACAAGGGACCCCAATTATTTTGTTCAACAATAGAAGACCGCATTCGAAAATCGGAAGCCCTCAAGCAATGGTACCTCTCTCTCATCGACGAACTCGCTCCCGAAGGCCATGTCTCCACGGTTTCGATTAACGGATTAACCTGGGCAGAGATCGACAACCCAGAAGACTTACACTACGCAGAAACGCGATTCAAACGTTTTGTCCCCTAACTCCCCTACGACTTTTCGGATCACCATGGCCGAATTTTCCCTTTCAAAACGTCTCCACACTCCGCATCAATCAATTAATTTCCCCTGCTGTCTTCCCTGAGTGTAGGCCTGATTTTTTCGTACAATTTGCTCAACGAGGACGAGATCTTCCGGCGTATCAACATCAATAGCCGCTTCTGGAAAGGGCAGAATAATTTCTTTAATCGAGAGCCCCATACGCTGACTGAGTTCGCGAAGTGCGTCAGATAACGACAACAAGCCGAGAACATAGCGAATAAGCATGGCCCATCCAAGGCGTCGAATCAACCGAAGCGGATGCTTGCGCTCACTTTCAACCTGAACCCAAAATTCGACGAGTTTCTTGGCTTTTTCATGACCAAGAAAAAACATATTGCACCCACAATACCCTCCTCCTTGAAACCGTATCACGGTCCGCTTTGATTGTGGGTAGGCTTTTGAAACCAGCAAATATGGGACAAGCGCTACAGCCACATCAGCCTCAGCCTTGCTGGCCTCCCGAAGAAAGTATTCCACCATTTCAACGGTCAACAACGCATGATCCGCCGTTGTCACCAGCAAAGGAAGATCCTGAGGAGCCTGTTCTAAAAAACTGTAGACACTTAAGCTAGGCCCTTGGTGGGGTGCCACCCAACGAATTTGGTTGGTTTCGACTAATTCCTGTAAAAACGCTTGGGCTTGCACCATTTCCCACGAAGGACCACACAAAACCCGTTGCTCAATAAAACGAGAGGCTTCAAGCGTCCGTAAGACCCTTTCCACCATCGGCACTCCTCCCACAGGTGCCAGCACTTTCAATGGGACTCCAACTGCCTCCGCAACAGGGTCTAGACCAGGACGCGCCCCAGCTAAAACTAACGCAGTGATTGGTCCTGGTGGAGAATTCGGCATGGGTGGCCTATAAGTTTTCAGAACTGTTATTTGAGTAATTTCTCATACACACGATAGGTTTTGTAGGGTTCCGCACCGAGAGATTCAAGAATATGACGCATACGTTTATTGTCCTCCAGAATCCAAGAAAGCTCGACCTGCTCAATGCCTTTTCGCAAGCCTGCTTGTCTCACCGCCTCAATCATGCCATAAGCCATGAGTGCACCCATGGGACTTGATTGAAAACGTCGTCGGACACCCATCAAAAGCACACGCCCAGTCTTGGGATACCTCACCTTCAGCCGCCATAGAATCTTCAACCACCCCAAGGGCCATAATCGGCCTTTCAGATCATGAATCACTTCATGAAGATTGGGGAATGCCACAAGCATGGCACATGGAACTCCCTCGATTTCGGCAATTTGCACAAAATCGTCCTCTACCAACAACTTCATATGCTGACCTAATTCTGCAAATTCGGCGTCAGTAAATGGTAAAAACCCCCAATTTTCTGCCCACGCCTCTTCAAAAATCTCCTTAATAATTCCTAATTCTTCCTTCAAATGTTCCCGGCGTAACGGACGAATCTTTACTGAATCTTTGGCCTTCTGCAAAAATCTCGTGACCCCAGAAGGAAGGGAAAAATGAATACCCATTCGATAAGCCAGCATA
The DNA here is from genome assembly GCA_029261275.1 of Nitrospirales bacterium. GTDB lineage: Bacteria > Nitrospirota > Nitrospiria > Nitrospirales > UBA8639 > Nitrospira_E. Next base: position 10,069 of record JAJDBR010000022.1, on the reverse strand, counting down.
TCCTGAGCCTTTTGATACCCATTCGCTTCAACGTGTTTGGGATAATAGGGTCGCGCATGGCCCATCATGACCATGGGAGGATCCTCATATCCCTTTACTAACAATCCACATTCCTGATTGATGGACAAATTAAATGGCCCTTGGATCTTGGCCATCCCTTCCGCATGAAGCCATGCTTCAGCTTCATCAAAGAGCGCCTGAAACACTTCTGAAGAATCTTCAGCTTCTAACAATCCAAAAAATCCAGTCCGAGAATCGTTACGAGCAAGATGCAACTCATCAATTTGTGCACTGATCCGACCTACGGGTACTGCCCCTTGATAGGCCAACCAACTTTGCCAGCGAGCATGTTCAAAATACGGATTCTTTTTTGTAGAAAAAAATTGGAGCCGTTCGAACGTCAGAGGAGGCACCCAAGCCGGATCGGCTTGATACACGAGAGCTGGAAGCTGAACAAAGGTCTTGAGGCTCGCCTGGTCCTTGACTGGTTCAATTCTGATCAAAATACCTCGCCCCAGTTACCCTCAGGCTGTCGTACATCTAATAATAAACACGCATTGGGAATGAAAGGGGAAAGAAGAGGGGGATCAATCGCCATGAAGACTAGGGTTTTTGCTCAGATAATTCAGCGACCCAGGGATACTGCAAGCGTTCAGCACCTTGATAACCTAAATTCGAAACTGTTTGACTAGCGGGAACCTTTTCGCCACTGGAATATAACGTACCAAAGAGACGATCCCAGAAGAGACTCGTGATTCCAAAATTACCCTGCTCATTATGAAAATGATGCAACATATGGTGGCGTTTAATCCGTCGTAAAAATTTGCTCTTTGGATTTACCTTTAAATGTTGCATGCAATGACACAATTCATACACCATGAAACAGGCTACGGCGGTCGCAAGCGATAATGAAAAACCAGCCCAACCCGCTATGCTTATCCCAATAGGAAAGGTTGCGACAACAAGAGTGGGCAGGGTATTTGAGATAGCCCCAAATAAGACAAGCAAGTCATTGGGGTCTTGATGATGATCATAGTGAATCCGCTTCCATAATGCTGCCGTCCAGGGAGATCGATACAAATATCGTCCATGTAAAATAAACCGATGCACTACATATTCCACAAAAGGATAAACCAGCAAGGTCACCAAAATACTCGCGGTTAAGCGAATGGGGGAAGCCGGGAAATATGGCTGAATCATTGCGGCCACAATCAAGCTACTCACGAGTAATATGGCATAGAACTGAATACTTGGATAGGAGACGTACGCCCACAACAGATCGCGAAACGTCATTTTATCTAAATAGTATTTCTCCTTGTACCATGGACGAGTGAACATCCTATAACTACCATTCCCTTTCTCTTTGATGGATGGGTATCGAAGCTGTACCGTTAAAAATTTCGCTACATTTCCTCTTAGATATTCCCCCGATTATAGAAACCTTCTGAAGAAGCCACAAGAAATAGTTGCTCAGGCATCAAGAGAAAATCGACAACACCTACGACTGCCAACATTTGCAGGATACAGAGGTTCTCATTGGACTCACCTTACCAAATGGTCATGTTGGGGCAAGATTCTACTATAAACCCCAAGGTATGATATTAATCAATTGTTAAATCGTCATGGTCGAGAGAACAGTCAAATCAATGTTTTACTTTTCTCATGGACACAGAATAATCGTTTCGGTATAAAATCCATTCCATGAATTCCACGATGAAAAAATTTGGCTACCCTGAAACCTGCATTAAAGAATTTCATCAATGGGTGGTGGTCTTACGTCCCCAGCAGGTGACCATTGGGGCGATGGTGTTAATTTGCCGAGAGGATGCCACGGCCTTTTCCAACATTAGCATTGAAGCCTTTGGAGAGTTGCCAGGAATCATCCAAGAAATGGAAGCTGGGGTCGCGCGCGCCTTTGCCTATACAAAAATAAATTATCTCATGTTGATGATGGTCGACCCTGAAGTACACTTTCATGTCATTCCTCGATATGATACCCCTCGAACATTTTCTCAACAGCAATTTCTTGACCAAGGGTGGCCAGGCCCCCCAGAACTGAAATATTCCAATGAAATCTCCCCTGAGGTTACTCACGAAATCTTTGTACATCTCAAAAAAAATTGGGGTACCTAAATTAAATGAGGATTAGCCCCAAATGTATGTATTTCTTAGCATTCCTGTTGCCAAATAGACTCATTTAGTGTTCTTTTTGAGACACATTTGTAGGGGGAAACCAGCTTTCAAGCCTATAAAGACATACGTTTATGGTTATTATTTATCATGTTTTTCTGGCACGTCATTTGCTTGATCCTTATTGACCTTTAATGCCCAGAGTATTTACCTAAATTAATGGCACTCACAAACACGCACAATTCAGATATGATTGCTACACCGACTCACCCAAACATAGATCTTCGTCCAGGTAATTTTTCTACGCTTCCTGAAGCATTGGATTATGCCGCGAGAGGGACAACAGGAAGCAACTTCTACTCTGGTCGTGGACATCTTACTCATGTCCTGTCATATGAAAGTTTACAAACTCATTCAGCAAATCTCGCAAAAAGACTTCATGGCCTAGATTTACCTAGGGGATCTCGGGTGGCATTAGTTGCAGATACCACACCTGACTTTCTTCGATTCTTTTTTGCTTGTCAGTATGCTGGCCTCATTCCTGTTCCCCTCCCAGTATCCATCCATTTAGGGGGACATCAAGCTTATGTCAGCCAATTAAGACGGCTGCTTGAAAGTTGCCAGGCCTCAATAGCGATGGCTCCAGAAGGCTTTGTTCCGTTTTTAGAGGAAGCATCCACCGGGCTAGATATTGGTTTAATTGGCGGGCCAGAAACATTTGCATCACTGAGAGAAAGCCCGAATCCGCTCCAGCCTCTCGAATCCCATGAACTTGCCTATATTCAATATACATCTGGCAGTACACGGTGGCCTAGGGGGGTGGAAGTGACCCAAGCAGCCGTCATGACAAATCTATCGGGAATTATTCAACATGGGTTGAAAGTGCAAGCTGGGGACCGCTGTGTTTCTTGGCTACCGTTTTATCATGATATGGGGCTGGTTGGTTTTGTTCTTGGTCCCATGGCCTCACAGCTTTCTGTTGACTACCTGAGTACAAGAGATTTTGCCATGCGTCCGCGTCAATGGCTCAAGCTTATGACTCATAGCCAAGCAACCATTTCATTCAGCCCCTCCTTCGGCTATGAACTTTGCGTCCGACGTTTACGTGAAGATTCTTCAAATGAATCATATGATCTCAGTGCCTGGCGCATTGCTGGTGCAGGGGCTGAAACAATTCGAGCCGACAGCCTGGGACGATTTGCCAAGGCTCTGGAACCTGCTGGGTTTAATCCCCGAGCCTTTCTGGCATGTTACGGTATGGCGGAATGTTCATTAGCCATCAGCTTTGCTCCACTTGATGTTGGCCTTGAGGTTGATCGGATTGATGCTGACGATCTATCAAATAGCCGGAAAGCCAAGCCCATTCATGCAAATGCTTCTAAAGACGAACAGGCTCGGACTGGCAAATTCGTCAATTGTGGGGTTCCTCTTCCTGGCTATGAAGTGGAAATACGAAATGACGAAGGCTCTGTTTTGGGTAATCGAGAAAGCGGGACGATTTTTGTCCGCGGTGCCAGTACCATGACCGGGTACTTTAACGACCCAGTGCTCACTCAGGAGGTCCTATCAAAAGATGGATGGCTGAATACTGGCGATATTGGGTATTGGATTCATGATAGCCTCGTCATTATTGGACGATCAAAAGATATGATCATTATCAATGGCCGGAACATTTGGCCTCAAGACTTAGAATATTTGGCTGAACAACAACCAGAAGTGCGCCCTGGAGATTCTTCAGCATTTGCTGTATCGGGTCCCGCTGGAGATGAAGTGGCCATCATGGTTGTTCAATGCCGCGAGACCAGTGCTCAAAAACGTGAGGACCTGATCCAACGTTTAGGCTCACGAATTCAAAAAGAACTGTCAATTCCATGCTTTATTGAGCTCATTCCACCACGAACCCTTCCTCGAACATCCTCGGGTAAATTATCGCGTTCACGTGCCAAATCTGACTTCCTGAAGCGCGTGAAGTGGGAAGCCTTGGCTCCAGCACTTTCTCTTTCAGCCTAAGTAACCTGTCAGGCTAGATCTACTAAGGCAGGTGGCTTTCTCCGTCCTGTGTTTTATGCCAACTGTTGCCATCACTGGAGCCTCAGGGTTTATCGGCCAAGCCATTGCTCATCGACTCTGCAAAGCTGGGCTGAAGGTACGGGGATTAGTTCGAGCCTCAAAAAAGAATCTTAGTCTCGAGCATCAAAATTTTACGCAGGTTTCTGGAAACCTCGAAAATATTGAAAGCCTCCACACTCTCGTACTGGGTTGTACCGCTCTGATCCATTGTGCAGGTGCTATTCGGGGGGCCACAAAACATGATTTTATCCCATCAAACGTCCAGGGAGTTGCGAATCTTCTCCAAGTCTGTTTATCTCAACCCGTCCCTCCAAGAGTCGTCCATCTCTCCTCACTTGCAGCAAGAGAACCTTCACTCTCCCCCTATGCCTGGAGTAAACGGGAAGGAGAACGCCTCTTTCAAAAAGATGCAGGCCCTCTCAATTGGGTCATTCTACGACCACCTGCCGTGTATGGTCCCAAGGATGAAGCCCTTCTTCCTCTTTTCCAATTGGGGAAAAAAGGCATCGCCATGCAACTTGGGCCTCCTGAAGGGAAATTTTCCCTTATCCATGTAGAGGACTTAACAGATGTCATCATTCGTTGCCTTGAATTCCACACCGTTCGCTCAACCATCTTAGAAGTTGATGACGGTCTACCAAACGGATATTCATGGGAATCGGTTTTTCACATCATCAATCCTCATATAAAGGTACGCCTGAGGATTCCACCAAAAATTTTATTACTGATCGGGAAGAGCAATGAACGGTTGTCCCGCCTATTTGGCTATGCTCCCCTGTTCACGACCGGAAAAGTCGCCGAACTCTGTCACTCGAATTGGGTCTGTGATTCGCTTGACGCCCGTCAGCAACTAGAATGGACACCGCAAATTCCGTTAGAAGAAGGCTTGCGTCATCTCTTTGCATCGGATAGGCTCATGTTCTTGAAGAAGAACTAGGTTCTACCCGATTGAAAACCACCTCCAAGCCTTCATAATATAGACCGATCATGACAACCTATGCTGAAATCCTACCTCAACTCTTGAAAACGCTGACACCCTACGCCAAAAAGATGGGGCAACTAAAAGAATCCACGGATTTGGTATCGGAGCTCGGATTAGATTCTCTTCAAGTTATGCAAGTATTGCTCAAAATCGAAGACCAATTTGATATCTCCATCCCACTGAACAACTTACCCAATATCCGCACCGTCAAAGATTTAGGACAGGAAATTGAGATGTTGCTGAAAGCATAACCATGTCATTATTTGAAAAATTTTCCTCAATCCAACAAGCCCGTCAAGAAATTTTACAAAGCGGCGTCAATCCGTTTCATCTCACGATTGAAAAAATCATTTCCCCCACGGAAGCGGTGATCAATGGTCACACGACAATTCTCGTTGGCACTAATAATTATTTAGGCCTGACCTTTCATCCAGATTCCATCCAAGCGAGCCAAGAAGCTCTGGCACAGGAGGGAACAGGCACGACGGGGTCGAGAATGGCCAATGGGTCATTCTCGAGTCACAATGATCTTGAACGAGCCATTGCAGATTTTTACGGGATGCCACATGCCATCGTTTTTTCTACTGGCTATCAAGCTAACCTTGGGGTGCTCTCTGCATTGGCAGGTCCTGGTGACACCATATTAATGGATGGAGATTCGCATGCCAGCATTTATGACGGGTGTCGGCTTGGTGGAGCAGAGGTTCTTCGATTTAAGCACAATGATGTCACTGACTTGGATAAAAAGCTCCGTCGATTAGGAGATCGGAGTCGCCGAACCCTCATCATCGTCGAAGGTATCTATAGCATGTTGGGTGATCGAGCCCCTCTTAAAGAGATTGTTGATATCAAACAACAGTACGAGGCAACATTAGTGGTTGATGAAGCTCATTCCCTAGGAGTCCTTGGGAACCGAGGGCGAGGGTTAGCTGAAGAGGCAGGGGTTGAGCAAGGCGTCGATTGTATTGTTGGCACCTTTAGTAAAAGTTTAGGGTCGACCGGAGGATTTGGTGTGAGCAGTCATCCCGAATTTGAATTCATTCGGTATACCAGCCGCCCCTACATTTTCACCGCCTCCCCGTGTCCGTCTGTGGTGGCCTCAACCAAAGTCGCACTGCGAATTATTCGCGAAACACCGCAACTTCGCCAACAATTATGGAAGAATGCCAAAATTCTCTATGATGGATTAGAGCACATTGGTTATACGTTGGGCGCAGAGGTTGGCCCAGTCATCGCCGCCATGATCCCATCAAAAGAACAAGCATTGGCTATGTGGCAAGGATTACTCGAACAGGGAATTTATGTTAATCTGATGATCCCACCCGCCACACCAAATGGCGAAAGCCTGTTACGCTGCAGTGTCAGTGCCGCCCATACCCCACAACAACTTGAAACCATTATTCAAAGCTTTGCTAACGTATATTCCCAAATTAATGAACATGCCGCCTCTGTCTCAACGTAGAACCTCTCTTCACTTTTCCGACAGGGTTGTATTCGTAGTGGTGGCCAAACCTTTTCAGAGTTGAGTAGCTCCTTCAAAGAAGAAGTCTTTTCATGAAGACCTCCCATTCTCGCCCACCAGGCTATCGGCTCTATCCAGAAAAAATTGTGTTAGGGCCAAAACGGTCGGATTCCGCCTGTGGGAAAACACCAGTTCGAATCTTTGTGGGCACAGAGACATCCCAAGCTCGGGCGGAACGAATTTTCGTCTGGTCCATCGATTTAGTTCGAGACCCTTCCCGAACCTATGAAATCTACCTCATGAAAGAATTAGCTGGATTTGACCGCCGCCGTTGGTTAACCGGATTTACCAATTATCGTTTTGCCATTCCTGAATTAGCTGATGGCGCAGGACGGGCCATCTACAATGACGTCGATCAAATATACCTCGCCGACCCGGGTGAATTATTTGATATCGCGCTGGAAGAGCACGGATTTGTCAGTATTGCAAACAATGACTCCTCGGTTATGGTCATGGACTGTGAAAAGATGTGTTCGGTTTGGTCCCTTGAACGGGCCCAACATGAAAGAAAAGCTACGTTATTGAATGAGGCGTTGAACATTGAGAATCTTTGGGGGAAATTGGATCACCAATGGAACGCCCGTGATGAAGAATATGTTGCTGGAAAATCCAAGGTCCTTCATTACACCGCCCTCCATACTCAACCCTGGCACCCTTTTCCACAAGATTTTGTGTACCAAGAGAGCCCAGTGGGATATGTCTGGCATACCCTAGAACAATCTGCCAATGAAGCAGGGTTCCAATTATTTAGTCGAACCCAACCCAGTTCTCAGTTCCCTCAGTTGGCGCAATGGATCTCTGAGAAAAAAGTAGATGGAAAGCCAACGGATCCCGTTTCACGAGTAAAGCCCAAAGCATTGGACCTCAATCCATTTATTGCTGCCATAGACAATCCTCGCCTACTTCATTACGGTTTTGGGACTTCGTTGGATCTTTCTCTCCAGACCACTGACTCCTCCCCTCCACCCAATTCATGGGTCATCACAGACTTCAATTGGTGCACATTAGATTCATCCCCACCTCATACACCATATGATATCGTTTCCGTCTCAGAAGAGTTAGCTCTTCTTTCCAACGAAGATGTGCCATGGGTGCTCGAGGAAATATTCTCCCTCGCCTCTCACATTGTCTTTATCAATATCCGTGATTTCAAGGTAGAGACTCAGGGACTCGCCTATCTTCAAGATCACACACGAGGCTTCAATTGGTGGGCCAGCCAACTTCACACGATAAGCACTCGGTATCCCACCATTCACTGGACGCTACATTTTCATACCAGCAATGCTCAGGGTAAGCCTTCTACCCTAGTTCGGGATGGTGGACGGTGGCTTACCTCTGCACCTAGAATTTGGATTCTTTCCGATGGCAAAATGGGTCACTCTACCCAATCCGAAGGTCTGGCCAAATGTCTGGGTTGGCCTTATGATATTAAGCAACTCCATTTTCATTCATGGAACAATACACAAAAGCTCGTATGGAGTGTACTCCCTCCAAATTGTCTGGGGCTTAATAAACTCCAGTCATCTGCTCTGGATCCGCCATGGCCCGATATCGTCATTTCCACCGGTTGGCGTCCCGCACCTATAGCAAGATGGATAAGGGCACAAAGTGGCGGGAACACCCGCATCATTCAAGTGGGTCGAAAAGGTGGCGCCCCTGCTGAGTTATTTGATGTGGTCATTACCCCCTCATACTACGGCTTTGCGCCACACCCTCATCGAATTGAAACACTTGTTCCCCTAAATGAATTAAGTCAAGAAAGCCTAATTTCTGCCGCACAGCGATGGCCAAACCTGTTTGATGGAGCCCCACATCCTCGGATCGTACTGGTAGTCGGTGGCTCAACTGCCCGGTTCACCTTGCCCTCAGATTTCGCCAACTCCATAGGGAATCAGTTAAAAGAGTTAGCCAATACCTGTGGAGGAAAAGTCTTTGCGGTGACATCTCCAAGGACGAGTACCACTGTGTGCCGGGCTTTGCAATCAGCCTTAACGCCGGAACACCATGTTCATCAATGGCAACCCAACCAAATTGATAATCCTTACCTTGCCTACCTGGCAGGAGCTGATGTGATCATTGTCACCGGTGAAAGCGAATCAATGTTGGCTGAAGCTGCGTCCCTAGGCAAACCGGTCTATATCATTCCCCTGCCTGAAAACCCACCAACCTGGAAAGTTCGGTTTAGTGAAGCCATTGTTCAACGAGCTCAATCCCAACCGCTCAATAAGCGGGGAACCGCTCGTCCACAACAGGGCATAGAACGATTCTGTGCTCGGCTCATTCGATCGGGAATCATTCAACCGCGACGAGATCTCTCCATCCTGCACGATTCACTCATTCAACATGGCATTGCCCGCCCATTCGGCGAGGCCATAGAAAATGGGAAGCGCCCTCAATTACGCGAAACCGAGCGCGTTGCAAAAGAAATCAAAACCATCCTCGGAATCTTCGACCATGAACAGGTCTAACCATGCCCTCTTCCAGGGGAAAATTGTCAGGTTGTTCCTTTTACGTAGTAGCTAACACATGCCGACACATCGCCGTCGCCTAATTCTTCCTGTTGAAGTGTATAATAGGGAATTTGATGCCAAAGTCTTACTCGCCTGCTTTGCTGCCGAGCGTGGGTTTTCTGTCATTGTTGGATCAAAACGGGAAGTTCATCTCAAAATGGATACGTTGCCCCAATCCATTTATCTGGCGATCAATTTATCTGATCGAAATGTTGTCATCGACACCCTGCTTCACAAACTTGGGCACACGATTGCAGGCGGCGATGAAGAAAGCATCGTCTATTCTTCACCGGAAGTATATATCAAGGAGAAGCTTGGCCCTGAAGTGTTCAAAAAACCAAAGATCTTCCTAGCCTGGGGGCCTGAAATTCATCACATCTGGGAGACGCATTCAAACTATCAAGGGGCACCCATCCATATTACAGGGAACCCCAGAACTGATTTACTGCGACCAGAGTTTCGTGATTTTTGGAAGGTGCAGACTCAAGATCTTCAAGAACGTTATGGGCAATTCATCCTCATTAATTCCAATTACGATCGAATCAACAACCATCGTCCTGGCAAAGGAGAAGACCAACAAATACTCAGAGCCGCTAAAACTGATCCATCGGCAGTCAGCAAAGATGACCTTGCACTGGCCACCTATCATCGGGATTTATTCCAAAGCTTTCAAACAATGGCTTCAACCATTGCCCATGCATTTCCAGACCATACGATTGTGATTCGACCGCATCCCTCAGAAAGTAAAGAAGCCTGGATTGAAGCGACAGCAGACTGCTCCAATGTCCAAGTGGTTTTTGAAGGCAATATTGTACCGTGGCTCCTTGCCGCTCAAGTCGTGATACATAATAGCTG
>JAJDBR010000210.1 GCA_029261275.1 Nitrospirales bacterium | reverse complement strand
TACCCCAGGTGCTAACCCCTGAGTCCATGCCAGACGAGGATCTTGCATTGCAAATCGACGTGCTTCGTCATGGAGTATTCAGTGGTGGGTTCATGGGTTTAACACCGAGCGCGCAAGCCTTGAAATTCGTCGAGTGGTGGCGCTGCCGGCTTCTCGAGATTCAGTATGGACCACACGCGGAAAATCTCTTTGACACACAATGGCTTGACCTCGTTCCATCTTTATTCGAAGACGTGCGAATCGAACATCGACCCAACTACAACGTGTCTCCGCTCAACTATCTCGAGCGCTCTTTATCCGGCAACTTTGATGAGGGTTTTTCGGTCGGATCTGAACTGCTTATTCACGCCGATTTCAGGCATCCATTTTCCACAAAAATATCGACAACAGAGCAAGCTCAGAATAGATCATCCCTTGCGTTTCAAGTGCTCCTGAACTGGTACCGCAGTCGTACTCAGGAAAACACCACAGGCTGTCTTCCGCATTGGGCCATGAATTGCTTCACGGACGGAACATCGATACGGGAAGAATATCGTTCGCTGTATAGAACCAGAAAGGACCTCCAGCAGGCGTTTCCGGACCCCTTTTGCACAGATGACCCGTCTTATCTGCGCTGGCTGCAGACTGAATTTCAGTCAGTGGACGGGAACATAGTAGGATAGGCATCAAAGTCTTGGGAAAAAGCAAGAAACTAAACACTCGTTCCATAGGGGTGGTAGTTCTAGGAATGCACCGCAGCGGAACATCGCTCGTAGCAGGCCTTCTTGCTCACCTCGGCCTGGATGCCGGCGGTGAGTTATTAGCTACGGAAACTCAGAATCCGAAAGGCTTTTGGGAGCATGCGGGATGCGTGGTGGCTCACGAACAGTTCCTACAAGAGGCTGGGCGCCACTGGGCCGATCCACGCCCAATATCGGGAGAGCTATTTGAAGGTTCACAGGCCTACAAAGCAAAAGATAAGTTGAGGTCTATATATCAAGAAGATTTTTCACCTAAACGGTATTGGTTTGTAAAGGATCCTAGGATCTGCCGACTTTTGCCATTATGGGAAGACATAATCTCCGATGTGGGAAGCGATATTCGGTTCCTACATGTTATTCGGCATCCCGACTCCGTGGCTTCATCGTTAAAAAATCGTGATGATATGTCACGCGATCATTCAATGATGCTGTGGCTACGTCACAATATTGAGAGTGAACTGTTCACGCGAAATTCGCTTAGGTGTTTCGTCACTCTCGACGATCTATTGTCCTCGCCAGTAGAGTGTATCTCAACAATTAACCGAAGACTTCGTCTTGGCCGGATCATTCGGACCTCAAACATAAAGGATACGGTACAGGGATTTCTCGATGCCTCACTGATTCATCATAAGACCCTAAAGGATAAGGATTCCACACTCAATAGCTACCCAATCGTCCAAGAAGCCATGAAAGGGTTACAAAATCTTGCGAACGGTAATGAAGAATTCGGACAATCTAACTTAAACTCGGTGGCGGCTGGTCTTACGCAGATGGATCGATTAGCCGGCAGGACGATCTCGCAGCATCTGGCCGAATCTCTGCTTATTGCGCGTCGAAGTGAGCAGGGTTCGCAGGCAAGAACCTACGATTTAACAGCTGATAACGCGCGATTGGAAAGTGCTGTGGAACAAATTTCCCTCCATCGCGATCAACTAGTTGCCAACCGGGATGAGGTGGCCGAACAGCTACTGGCTGAGAAGAATAAAATGAGCATACTCGAGGGTAAGCTCCTCGACGTAGAACGAGAAAATACCGAGAGAAAGAATAGAATTGATCGGGTAGAGACGGTCAACTCAACGTTCCGGGAAGAAATACAAGGGCACAAGAAAGCCTATGCAGCACTGAAAGAACAATTGGAGACGGCCAACTCAACGTTCCGGGATGAGATACAAGGGCACAAGGAAGCCTATGCGACACTAAAAGAACAATTGGAGACGGCCAACTCAACGTTCCGGGGGGAGATACAAGGGCACAAGGAAGCTTATGTAGCACTGAAGGAACAACTGGAGACGGCCAACTCAACGTTCCGGGATGAGATACAAGGGCACAAGGAAGCCTATGCAGCACTGAAGGAACAACTGGAGACGGCCAACTCAATATTACGAGGAGAGGGGAAAAGACATAAGGATGCCTGCGCAAAGATCGAGGATCAATTAGGCACCGAGCGTCGCGAGCATGTTGCTCTGGCAGATCAAGTCCAGCAACTCGTTCGGACCGTCACTGAGTCCGGGAAGCATGTAAGAGCGCTAGAAATTGCGAATGCAAATGACAGACGTATCCAGCAGGCAAAAATCAATGCGCTCGTGGAGAAACTGGACACAGAGCGACATTCAGCGGCGCAGTTACTAGCCACCGCAAAAGGGGAAGTTCGCGACCTAGCAGAAGCACGCTACCAGGAGCGTTGCGGATTCGAGAACTCGCTGTCCTGGAGGATAACATGGCCACTCAGACAAGTGCGTTTGTTTTTCTCGACTAAAAGAACTACTGACTAATGACCATCGAAGCAAGAGAGGATCCGCTTGTTAGCGATCAGCGAAAGGTTGGGCGCCCCCCCACTAACTTGCATGTCACCCATGAAAGCGAGGGTATCGGCAATGAATGGATTAAGTCATTTTCTCATAATGATCCGTTTTCGGAGAATGTCATTTTAGAGGCCCGAGGGGACCCTTACAACTCGGGGCTTCTTCATGCGCTTTATGATACTGGCCACAACCAAACGTATCTTATCGAGAATTTCCGGCAGCCGATCACAATGGCCGCTAGAGAGCATGAGGAGTCACAGGCCTTTCTTCAACGGACGATCGATGAATTCGACATCTCGCACGTTTATGTGTCTTCGCTACGCGGTCATTCGCTGCCTGTCCTTGATACACTCATCCCAACAACATTTGTGCATCATAATTTCTTCCCGTTCTGCATAGCTGAAACGGCGATCTTCCGCAGTCCCTGTGTGAATTGTGGTCGCCAGGAATTGACACAATGCCTTTACGGTAATCCCACAGTAAGCAGTTCAATCAGTATCCGTTTTTGGCTTGAATTTCGTGATCAATTCTTCAATCTCATGGAGAAGCGCAACATTTCCTATATCGTTAATTCAAAAAAAATTGAGGAGCGCCTGCAGCGCTTAGACTCTAGATTCTCGAAGATGAAGTTTTGCCTAGCATCTAGTGCTAACTCAAGTACTGGCGCAATCGACAGTATTTACGGTTTGCGTGGGGACGAAATCGCATTGACTGCTCGTTGGCTCGAGTATCTGCGGGAAAGCGCCAGCAAGATCACACCTCGTAGCTTGGAAGTTGTATGAGCACAGTACATTGTTTTACCAGTTTCTCGTTCTCCTATCTGTCACGTGCACGCGTTCTCGCAAGCACGGTCAAGAGATTCAATCCGAATTGGACAGTATGGGCATTAGTTGTCGATAAAGAGCCTGAGGGTTTCAATTTCGATCAAAATACGGAGGACTTCGATCGGATTGTCTATGCCGATTCTCTTGGGATTCCGGATTTCGAGCCTTGGCTTTTCCAGCATAACGTGGTTGAAGCTTGTACCGCCGTAAAAGGCACTTTCCTGGCATATTTACTCGAAACTGAAACGAGCAAAGCCGTCTATCTCGATCCAGATATCGCAGTATTCACTGAGTTGGCCTCCATTGAATCAATGCTGGATCGGCACGATATTTTGCTGACGCCTCATCAGCTGCTTCCAGAAACAGGGATACGAGCCGCTCTAGACAACGAGGTCTGTGCTCTCAATAACGGGATATACAACCTTGGTTTTGTCGCAGCCAATAACTCACCAGGCGGGCGCAAATTCGGCAAATGGTGGGCGCAACGCCTTCTCGAAGAATGTTTTGATGATGTC
>JAJDBR010000209.1 GCA_029261275.1 Nitrospirales bacterium | reverse complement strand
ATACCCGTCACATCCGTGGTCCGAAAGTAGAACTGCGGACGATAGCCGTTAAAGAAGGGCGTATGCCGCCCGCCCTCTTCCTTCGTCAAGACATACACTTCCGCCTTGAATTTCGTATGGGGCGTAATTGACTTCGGCTTGGCTAACACCATGCCCCGCTCCACATCCTCCTTCTTGGTCCCGCGTAGCAAGGCCCCAATGTTGTCCCCCGCCTGCCCTTCATCCAAGACCTTCCGGAACATTTCCACACCCGTGACAATGGTCACCTGGGTATCCTTCAGCCCCACAATCTCAATTTCATCACCGACCTTGACCACCCCACGCTCCACGCGACCCGTGACCACGGTCCCACGACCACTGATGGTGAAGACATCTTCAATGGGCATCAGGAACGGCTTATCAATGGCCCGCTCTGGCGTCGGGATATAACTATCCACCGCGTCCAAGAGCTTCTTGATCGAGCCCACCCCAATGTCGCTTTGGTCTTCTTCAATCGCTTTGATGGCAGAACCAATGACGACCGGCACATCATCACCTGGAAACCCATACTTAGTCAGCAGCTCCCGTACTTCCAACTCCACCAGCTCCAACAATTCCGCGTCTTCAACCTTATCTGCTTTATTTAAGAATACAACGATATACGGCACCCCAACTTGGCGCGCCAAGAGAATATGCTCACGCGTTTGCGGCATGGGGCCGTCGGCGGCACTGACCACTAAAATGGCCCCGTCCATTTGCGCCGCCCCCGTAATCATGTTCTTGACATAATCCGCATGGCCCGGGCAGTCAACATGCGCATAATGCCGGTTTTCCGTCTCATACTCGACATGCGAGATGGCGATGGTGAGGATCTTGGTGGGATCGCGACGGCCCTGGCTCTCACTGGCCTTGGCCACATCGTCATACGGCACATACGAGGCTTGCCCCAGATCGCCCATGACTTTCGTGAGGGCTGAGGTCAGGGTGGTTTTCCCATGATCGACATGCCCAATCGTCCCCACATTCAGATGCGGCTTCTTCCGCTCAAATTTCGCCTTCGCCATCCGCTTTCCTCCTCAATTCACTTCTTTTTCCATAAAAGAACAGTTTACAAAGAGAGGCCTCATTCGCCTTGATTCTTTTTGATGATCTGCTGCGCCATAAGCTTAGGAACTACTTCATACGACTCAAATTCCATACTATAGGTCGCACGACCCTGTGTCTTGGATCGTAAATCCGTAGAATACCCAAACATTTCACTTAATGGGACAGCCGCATCTACCACCTGAGAACCACCCCTGGCCTTCATTCCATGAATTTTCCCACGGCGACCATTTAAATCTCCAATAACGTCGCCCATAAAGTCTTGAGGAACTAAAACCTCAACCTTCATAACTGGCTCCAACAAAACCAAGTCAGCCTTCTGACAGGCACTTACCAAGGCCATAGACCCCGCAATCTTAAAGGCCATCTCACTGGAATCCACCTCATGAAAAGAGCCGTCATACAAGGTTACCTTTAAATCTCTTAGGGGGTAGCCTGCCAAAATACCGCTCTCCATCCTCTCCCGGACACCCTTTTCAACTGGGGCAATATACTCCCTTGGGACAGATCCGCCAACAATTTTATTAACAAACTCCAAGCCCCTACCAGACTCTGCAGCCTCAACCCGAAGCCACACGTGCCCATACTGGCCGCGCCCACCCGTTTGCTTGACGTACTTCGCCTCCGCCACAGCCATACCACGGATAGTCTCACGATAAGCCACCTGCGGCTTCCCAACATTGGCCTGAACTTTAAATTCACGCAAAAGCCGGTCAACGATAATTTCCAGATGCAATTCACCCATACCGGAAATAATTGTTTGCCCAGTCTCTTCATCAGTTTTTATCCGAAAAGAAGGATCCTCCTGAGCAAGCTTCTCAAGAGAATATCCCATCTTATCCATGTCCTGCTTTGTTTTTGGCTCGACCGCTAAAGAAATAACCGGCTCCGGGAATTTAATCACTTCAAGCAAAATTTGATGCTTTTCGTCACATAAAGTATCCCCAGTTCTTGTATCCTTCAAACCGACGGCTGCCGCAATATCACCAGCCGAGACTTCATCAATCTCCTCGCGCTTATTGGCATGCATTCTTAGCAAACGGCTGATTCGCTCCTTTTTGCCCTTAGCCATATTATAGATATAGGACCCAGCGCTTAGCTTCCCGGAATACACCCTAAAATAAGTCAGTTGCCCAGAAAATTGATCAGACATAATCTTAAAAGCCAAAGCCGAAAACGGCTCACCACCCTCTGGCTTTCGGAAAATTTCCCCCTCAGTGACGGGATCAATACCTCGAACAGGAGGAAGATCAACTGGGGAAGGGAGATAATCCACCACACCATCCAACAGGGGCTGAACCCCCTTATTCTTAAAGGCAGAACCGCAAAATACAGGGGTAATCTTCAATGCAATCGTGCCCAACCGAATTACTCGCTTTACTTCATCCACCCCCAGGCTCTCTCCAGCTAAATATCGCTCCATAACTTCATCGTCGAACTCAGCCACGGCATCAAGCATTTTCTCCCGATACTCCTTGGCCTCCCCCAGATTCTCCTCTGGAATATCTTCTGTTTGAAAAGCAGCACCAAGCGTTTCATCATCAAATATATAAGCCTTCATTGCGATTAAATCTATCACTCCCCGAAAACCCTCTTCTTTTCCAACGGGCAATTGCACGACAACAGGATTTGCCCCCAATCGATCCACTAATGTTTGGACAGCAGGAAAAAAATCTGCGCCAACGCGATCCATCTTATTCATAAAGACAATCCTGGGAACTTGGTACTTATCGGCCTGCCGCCAAACAGTTTCAGATTGAGGCTCAACACCCATCACGGAGTCAAATACAGCCACAGCCCCATCCAACACTCGAAGCGAACGCTCAACTTCAATAGTAAAATCCACATGACCCGGGGTATCAATAATATTAATTAGACTATCTTTCCAGGAACAAGTCGTCGCAGCAGACGTGATCGTAATTCCCCGCTCACGCTCTTGCTCCATCCAGTCCATGGTTGCTGCACCCTCATGGACTTCACCAATTTTGTAGGAGACACCCGTATAAAAAAGAACACGCTCAGTAGTCGTGGTCTTCCCAGCATCAATGTGGGCCATGATCCCAATATTCCGCGTTTGACTGAGGGACGCTTCCGTTACCACAAATTCCTCACATAGTAATGCTGCAAGAGACTTCGATCATGGGAGCAAACAACAAATCGCCCCCTAAACAAAGTACACTGCAGCATACAAGACCAACATTACCATCGATAATGAGCAAAAGCTCTATTGGCTTCAGCCATTCGATGAGTTTCATCCCGCTTTTTGACCGCGGATCCATTATTGCTGGCAGCATCCATCAATTCAGCTGCCAAACGCTCCCTCATACTCTTACCACTTCTTGACAAGGCACTATCCTTTATCCACCGCAATGCCAACGCAATTTGACGAACTGGGCGAATCTCTACAGGCACCTGATAGGACGCACCGCCTACCCTCCTGGACTTCACCTCTACCATCGGCTTCACGTTACCAAGAGCTGCATGAAAAACCTTAAGAGGCTCATCACCCGTCTTGGCTTTTACAATATCGAAGGCACCATAACAAAGGCGTTCCGCCGTACTTTTCTTCCCATCACGCAACAGAATATTCAAAAACCTTCCGACAATGGGGTCCTTATAAAGAGAATCCTGGACAACCTTTTGGCGAAGAACGAGTGGCCTACGTGGCATAAAAAATATCTTCCCGAATTAGAGTTCGATTAAATAAATTCCCAAAAAAAAAGGAAGGATTACTTGGGTCGCTTGGCTCCATACTTAGAGCGACCCTGCTTGCGGTTGGCTACCCCTACAGCATCCAAAGCCCCACGCACCATATGGTAGCGAACACCAGGAAGATCCTTCACTCGACCACCGCGCACCAAAACGATCGAATGCTCTTGAAGGTTATGACCCATTCCTGGGATATACGCTGTCACCTCCAAACCAGTCGTGAGACGCACTCTTGCTACTTTACGAAGTGCAGAATTCGGCTTTTTGGGAGTAGTAGTATAGACACGAAGACAGACGCCTCTTCGCTGAGGACAACGATTCAAGGCTGAGCTCTTACTCTTAGCCTTTATGGCCTTCCGACCGATCCGAATTAATTGATTTACTGTTGGCATTTCTTCTCAAATAGCAAAAAATTAATATTCAATTCGTTTCGTTAAAATTCACAGAGGAGAACCAGCCGATCTTATAGATAACGATCTCTACTGTCAAGAACTTTCAGGCAATTAAGAAGCACACGCACCAGATAAATCCCAGCCAATTAAAGCTTCTCAAGTCCGACGCTTTCCTCCAAAGTCGGGACTTCTTCTTCAGTTGGTCGTGGAACAAATGTTTCCCGATATTCACCCCATCCAGTCCCAGCCGGTATCAGCCTGCCCACGATGACATTTTCCTTTAATCCACGTAAGTCATCCGTTCTACCGTTAATAGCTGCCTCAGTCAGAACTCTAGTCGTTTCCTGGAAAGATGCCCCGGAAATAAAGCTATCTGTACTTAGTGAGGCCTTAGTGATTCCCAATAGCACCGGCTTCCCTAAGGCTGGCTTCCCGCCTTCTGCTAACACGCTCTCATTTTCATCATCAAAGACAAACTTATTCACTTGTGTCCCCGGCAAGAATGATGTATCACCAGCATCTTCAATCCTGATCTTTTTCAACATTTGCCGAGTGATCACTTCAATATGCTTATCATTTATCACAACGCCCTGCAACCGATACACTTCTTGCACTTCGTTTACTAAGTATTTTTGCAATTCACGTGGACCAAGCACACTTAAAATATCATGCGGATTGGCAGAACCGTCCATTAACGGCTCTCCGGCACGCACCCAATCCCCCTCATGAACATTCACATGACGCCCACGCGGAATTAAGTATTCTTTTAGGTCACCAATCTTATTATCTACCGTGACCTTTCGAAGGCCCTTCACGAATCCCCCAAATGAGACCTCCCCGTCAATTTCACTAACAACGGCATGCTCCTTTGGTTTCCGTGCTTCAAATAATTCCGCCACTCGAGGCAATCCCCCCGTAATATCTTTTGTTTTAGTCGTTTCCCGTGGAATCTTCGCTAATACATCTCCAGGAAACACAGTCCCACCTTTTTCCACAAAAATATGGGCTCCCACAGGGAGCAAGTATCGTGCAGGAGACCCAGAACTCAGCTTAGCCGTTTTCCCAGATTCATCCTTAACTGAAAGCCGTGGTCGCAAATTCGTGCCGGCTTGCTCAATCACCACACGACGCGAAAGCCCTGTGACTTCATCCACTTCATCCTTTATTGTGACACCTTCTGCAATATCCCCCAAGGCAACTTTTCCACCAACTTCCGTCAAAATAGTGAGCGAGTAAGGATCCCACTCAACAAACTTTTGCCCGATTTCAACCTTTCCACCATCTTTCACTTTGACTTTGGCCCCATGGACCAAAGGATATTTTTCACGCTCGCGACCAGTTTCATCAAACACAGCAATTTTGGCATTTCTGACCATGACAACCCAATCACCTTGCTGCGTCTTGATTGCCATGCTCGGATTAGGGAAATCTGCATTCTTTTTTGCATCAAAACTCAAATATTTAACGACGCCCTCGTGCTTCGATTCAAGAACAGTTTGCGCAACGACTTTACTGGCCGTTCCACCAATGTGAAAGGTTCGCATCGTCAACTGGGTTCCTGGCTCCCCGATCGATTGCGCAGCAATCACACCAACCGGTTCACCTTTTTCAACGAGACGGCCACGGGCCAAATCTCTTCCATAACAGCTTGCGCAAACCCCCCAACGAGATTGACAGGTCAGCACCGAACGAATTTTTATTTGATCAATTCCAGCCTCGACAATCGTTTGGCATAGCTCCTCATCTAATTCAGCATGAGCCTTCACAAGGATTTCCTGAGTCACTGGATCATGCACATCATCTACGGTCAACCGACCCAGAATCCGTTCATCCAGCGCTTGAATGACCTCCCCGCCTTCAACCAGGGCGGAAACAATAATGCCATCCGTCGTGAAACAATCTGGCTCGCTAATGATTACATCTTGGGCGGCGTCCACGAGGCGCCGGGTTAGGTAACCCGAATTGGCGGTCTTCAGTGCCGTATCAGCCAAACCCTTTCGCGCTCCATGCGTAGAAATAAAATATTGCAACACCGTCAGCCCTTCGCGGAAATTGGCGGTAATTGGCGTTTCAATAATTTCACCAGAAGGCTTAGCCATTAAACCGCGCATTCCCCCTAACTGGCGGATCTGCTGGGAACTACCTCGCGCGCCAGAATCAGCCATCATATAAATGGGGTTAAGACCTTCCGTCTCACCCCTTCCACCACCCTGGCTGATTTCCTTCATCATTTCAATGGCAATCTGCTCACTCACATGGGCCCAAATATCAATGACTTTGTTATACCGTTCACCGTTCGTAATCAGTCCCTCACTATATTGATTTTGGACCTGACTCACATCACCCTGTGCGCGGTCAATTAACTCACCCTTTCGGGAAGGAATATGCATATTATCGATACAAATTGATATCCCAGCCTTCGTCGCATAAGAAAAGCCTAGATCCTTTAAACGATCCAACATCACTACGACTTCGTGAAGCCCCACCAAGCGGTAAACGCGATCCACTAATTTAGTGATTTCCTTTTTGGTCATCAGCTTATTCACATGCGAAAAAGGCATATTTGCAGGCAAAATTTCAGACAAAATTACTCGTCCAACAGTAGACTCAATGAGCTCATCCCCAATACGCACCTTGATCCTTGCTTGCTCTTCAACCTCACCTGAATCATAGGCAATACGAACTTCTTCTGGCGATGAGAAAATCTTTCCTTCCCCGAGAGCTCCATCACGATCATTCGTTAACCAATAACAGCCCAACACCATATCCTGTGATGGAACAGACAATGGACGCCCATTCGCTGGTGATAAGATATTATTTGCTGCCATCATTAATACTCGCGCCTC
>JAJDBR010000208.1 GCA_029261275.1 Nitrospirales bacterium | reverse complement strand
CACCGAAGAATGCATTAATTGTGGTGCATGCCTCCCAGAATGCCCCAATGAAGCCATATTTGAAACACGGAGTGCTGCTGAAGAACTCAACCATAAGGTTGGGGAAGGGCAGGGAGATGGTGATACGGTCTACGTCATTACCTACGAACGATGCACCGAATGCGTCGGCCATTTTGATGAACCGCAATGTGCTGCCGTTTGCCCCGTCGATGACTGCTGTATTCCTGATCCAGAAATCCCTGAGACAACCGAGGTCCTTTTGGCTAAAGCCAACGAACTTAATCCTGATAAAGAAATTGACCCAGAAAAAGTTTGGAGCGGCGTGAGGAATTAACCAATACTTCGCATCTAAATTAATCACATAAAAAAAGCCCCTTCCTTTTTTATAGGAAGGGGCTTTTTTATTTCTGTCTCAGCGCGAAAGAATCTTGCACCTTCAAACCAAATTCATCCTACCTCTTGAAGATCATGCAAACGAACCGAGATTAACTTAGAAACTCCCGGCTCCTCCATCGTCACCCCAAATAAAGAACTGGCCACCTCCATGGTTCGCTTATTGTGAGTAATCACAATAAATTGCGAACGATCAGCCATTTGTTTCAAAAATTGTCCAAACCGGACTACATTGGTTTCATCTAACGGAGCGTCAACCTCATCCAACACACAAAATGGAGATGGCCGTATTAAAAAACTAGCAAATAAGAGCGCCATAACCGTCATGGTTTTTTCTCCGCCAGAAAGCATACTAAGGTTTTTCAGGCGTTTGCCAGGGGGTTGAGCCACTATTTCAACCCCTGGTTCTTGCTTGAGTTTTTGAGATTCCTTCCTCTCAGGAGATTCCTGCGAGGAATCCGCAGACTCGGATTCCTGTGAGGGCTCTTCAACCAGCACTAACTCTGCACGTCCTCCTGCAAATAGCGCCGAGAACACTTCATTGAACTTCACTTGTAATTCTTTAAAGGTTTCCGCAAATAATTTATTGGTGGTTTGATTAAGCCGTTGAATAATTTCTTGAAGAGACTGAATCGACCCAGCTAAATCTTCTTCCTGTGCCATTAAAAATTGATACCGTTCCTCTAGCTGTACATGCTCATCAATGGCAGCCAAATTAATTGGACCAATTCGCTCAAGCTTTTTCCGAATACGTTGCAATTCCTCTCGCCATTGCTCCTGACCCTGGGCATCGACCGCTTCGTTGATACCTGTTTCATGGTCATGATGACTGTCGACGTTTACGTCCTGGGAAATCTTCAAGTCATCAGTAGAAATTTCATACGTCTGGGTTAAGGTTTCTTCTACAGCCTGAAGTTTGGTTCGCACTTCAGCCAAATGTCCCTCAATGGGCACACGTGATTTGAAAATTTGAGCAAGGGATTCTCGAGCCCTGGCAATCAAGGAATCCAACCGTTTGACTTCTTCCAGAATTCCTTCATGCTGATTTTGGAGATCGCGTAATTGTTCACCTTTCGATTCTTTTTGACCACCTAATCCTTCCACTAACTTTTCATTTTTGAGACGCGTCTCTTGACTCGATCGACTTTGCAAAAAAATCTGTTCCAATTGTTGATCAATTTCCTGAACACGAATTTTCCTACTTTCTTCTTCTCGTTCAAGTCTCTCTTGATTACTCTGTTCATGGCCCCTTTGTGCATTCAACGTGTGATAATTCATGCGAATTTCATTAAGTCGTGTGGTTAAGTCTTCCTGCTCTTGGTCGAGGGTACGGAGCGATTCCTGAGACTGGGCAAGGCTCTCATCTTCTTCAGTACGTTGCTGCTCAAGATTTTCCAGTTGCTTTCTGGCATCGGCTTCATCTGCATGCATCTTCGCTAATTCAGCCTCTTCCATTTCACGGTCATGCTGAAGAATGTCCAACCGGCGGAGCAAATCAGGTAGCACCTCACCTTTCGACATCTCTTCCTTTTGAACAGAAAACACGTGCAGCTCTTTTTCACGAATGCCTGAAATGGCTTCTTCAAATAGTACTGCTACTGTTTCAATATCCTGACACAAGACTTTTCGTGTCTCTTGTACGGTGGTCAATTCCGCCTGCAACGCTTGGAGATTTCCCTCTAATGTCAAAATTTCTCGACGGCGGCGTAATAACCCCCCTGCTCCCCTGTTTGACCCACCGCTTAACACCCCAAGTGAAGACACCACCTCGCCCCCCAAAGCTACCAAAGATGGGCCATTTCCCTGAAACCACTGATGTTGTTCCATTAAGCCCAAGGCGTCAGCCAAGGACCCAACAATAACCGTATCGCGCAACAATCCCTCAACCACCGGTCGAAAATCATCTGGCGTTTGAACAAAGGTTTTCGCCAATCCTTTCACAGAAGGTTCGTGTTCTAATGCAGCCCACCAGTGTGGTAAGGCATCACCACTGGGACGAGGGACCTGAAGAGGCAGAAACCGACCTTTTCCAAATTGATGGTGTTGAAATTGCTCAATCGTTTCTTTTGCTTCTTGAGGAGAATGGACAATCCAGGCTTGTAAATGTTCTCCAATCGCCCCCTCAATAGCTTGTTCGACATCTTCATCCACCTCCATACGTTCGGCTAATGCAGCCTGGATCAAGGAACATTGTTCACGTATCGAGGCTTCTGCTCCGTCGCCCTTTTGGCCATATCCCAATTCTTCACGAAAAATACCTTGAAGAGCTCTGAGCTCGGACTCGGTCCCAGCGGTCTGTGTTTGTAGTTCCAGGATTTTTCCATCAAGTTCTTCGCGGGTTTCACGATGGCTTTGCAAGTTCACCTCTAATTGCTCTTGATGCGATCGTAATTCCCCTAGTTGGCCTTCCAGGGTTAATCGTTGAGCGGACAGCGTTTCTTGTTCACTTTGCAATCTCGTTTGCTCAACCTGGGATTGCGTAAATTCGGCGACCAAGCGCTCGACTCGTCGGCTTGTTGCCCCTTGCCCTTCTCCCAGACTTTGAAGACGATTCTCCACATTCGTTTTTTCTACGGCTACCGCTAGTATCGCTTCCCGTCCTTGATCAACTTTCTGCTGTATTTCTCGACGGCGTGCAGTCACCACGGCCATGTTTTCTTCGCCTTCAGCCATGGACGCTGAAAGCGCTTCGATCTCACTGCGCGTGTGCGCCATTCGTTCTTGAAGGGCTTCAAGCATTTGTACGACCTCTTGGCCGTTTTCATGAAGCCGCATTCGTTCTTCCATAATCTGATCATGCTGCTGTTCATATTGTTCTAAACGATTGCGTTCGATTTGAATTTCGGTCAAGGCTTGCGCCATCCGTTGTTCAATCTCTCGAAATTCATCTTGGGCCTGCTGAAGGGTTTCGGTCATCGTCGCCAAATCAAGCTGAACCTGTTGCTGATCAGCAGCAAAGCGCACTTCTTCGGCCACACAAGCCGTCTCCTGGATTTCAGAATCCTGCAGCTCTTTCTCAACCGTACAATGCTCTCCATACAATCGTCGAAAATCTTCGGTCAACAACTGCACTTCAAGGTCTCGGGCTTCATGCAGGAGGGTTTGATATTCCTCGGCTTGTTTAGCCTGTCGCGTGAGGACACGAAGTTGTTGACGCACTTCTCCTAAAATATCTCGAACCCGCAACAAATTATTTTCCGTACTCTGTAATTTTCGTAAGGCTTCAGCTTTTTGCTTTTTATAGCGGATGATGCCCGCGGTGCCTTCGATAAACTCCCGGCGTTCTTGCGGTGAAGCACTCAATAATTGCTCAATATTACCCTGTTCAATTACGGACTGCCCTCGCGTACCCGCACGGGCATTCCACAGAAATCCACGAATATCTTTGAGACGACAGGAGATTTTATTAAAATAATATTCGCTGTCCCCCTCACGGTAGAGACGACGAGTGATCATGACATCCGTCGTCTGCTCCAACCCCTCAACCAATGCCGATACCGGCTCTAGCTCCTGAGGTGAAACATCCGAAAAAACAAGGGAGGCCTCAACCATACCCATCGGCTTACGCTGTTCTGTGCCATTAAAAATGACATCTTCCATGCGCTCACTTCGCAAACTTTTTACACTTTGCTCACCCATGGCCCATAAAATGGCATCTACAATATTACTCTTGCCGGTGCCATTGGGCCCGACCACCGCAGTAATGCCATCAGGAAAGTCGATCTTGGTTTCCGCAAAGGACTTAAACCCATTTACCACTAGGGTACGTAGATTCATATTCCCTCCTGGAGGTGCGTAAACGTGGGGCTCTCAAATTCTGACAAAGACAAACTCTAAATTCTTACCATAAGAACAGGGAAAAATCAAAAATTCCCACAAAATATAGGGGATTGAATACACTAAACATCCCATATCTTGAAAAAGCAACGAAATCTCAAGCCATCCATCTCAAGGGCAACCAACGGTTCGGTCAAGTAGATTTTTTAAAATTCAAGGAAGGAAAAACTCAGAAGGTAGAGCCAATTCCTCTGTACAGAAAAAACACCAGGAGAAAAGACTACTTTGATTTATTGGCCATTAACAATTCCTTCGGAAGAAGAAATTCGACATCTTCTTCAACAACGGTCAACTCCTCGACACCTTCGGCACCCTGTTCTTTCAAGAATTTAATAACTTGCGAAACAAGTACTTCCGGAGCAGAAGCCCCGGCTGCAATGCCTATAGCATTGACCCCTTCAAGCCAAGGCAGCTGAATGTCTTGATACGAATCGATCAAATAGGAAGTAATTCCACACCGCTCTCCCAATTCCCGCAATCGATTGGAATTAGAACTATTCGGAGAACCAATCACGAAAATGACATCAACAAAGCGAGCCAGTTCTTTGACGGCATTTTGGCGGTTTTGCGTGGCATAACAAATATCTTCTTGATGGGGACCTTTAATGCCTGGGAATCGCTGATGAAGAGCGGCCACAATATCTCGGCATTCATCTACACTCAACGTCGTTTGAGTCACATAGGATAAATGCTGAGGATTCTCTACTTCTAATGTTTCAACATCTTCCACTGAAGACACCAAATGAAATTTATCCGGCACCTGTCCAAGCGTCCCTACAACTTCTGGGTGTCCTGCATGACCAATGAGGATCAGCTCATAAGTATTAGTATAATCCCGATTGACTTCATTATGAACCTTAATCACAAGAGGGCATGTGGCATCAATGACCTTGAGATTCCGTCGCTTGGATTCTTCCCAAACGGCTTTGGCTACTCCATGAGCACTGAAAATGACAATAGTACCATCTGGCACCTCGTCTAGTTCTTCCACAAAAATCGCCCCTTTTCCTCGAAGAGATTCTACAACATGCCGGCTATGCACAATTTCATGCCGGACATAAATTGGAGCACCATAGGTTTTGAGTGATAAATCGACAATTTCTATGGCTCGATCCACACCCGCACAAAACCCTCTGGGATTGGCTAAATATATTTTCAAAGCACGTTCCTTCCTCTGGTTATTGCCATTAAAAAGAATATTTTAGCATGAGATGAAAGGGCAATCCATCATGTACAAATGTAAAATCTCGCTTCCCTCGCAAGAAAATCGACCACAAGGCTTTATCCCCAACGAACCAAGGCTGTTCCCCAGGTCAATCCCCCGCCAAAAGCTCCAAGAAGAATACGACTACCATCCTGTAAGCGATCATGCCGGTTGGCAAAATCAAGGGCCATTGGCAAAGATGCTGACGAAGTATTCCCAACCTCCTCCATGATGGCCACACATCGCTCAGAAGAAATCCCAAGATTTCGGCACAAATGTGAGATCATTCGGGCATTGGCTTGATGGAAAATTACCTGATCCAGTGCGTGTAGGTCCCATTTTTCTTCTTCCACATGCTCCAGAATACCTTGGCCTAATTGCCGAATGGCAATCCGGAATAGCTTCGAGCCCTGGATGCGTAGGGTATGGAGCCGATTATCAAGAACTGCTTGGGAGAGTGGTTGACGAGAGCCTCCTCCCGGAATTTTCACCAAATCATGATACTGACCGTCTGAATGGAGTCGAATACTCATGATACCCCTATCAGAATCGGATGATCGTTCGAGAATTACGGCACCGGCCCCATCCCCAAATAAAATGGCGGTGCTGAGATCCTCATGATCCAGGGTGCGTGACTTCACTTCGGAAGCCACAACCAAGCATCGCTGGAACTGACCTGCTCGAAGGAAACAATCTGCCATCGACAGCCCATAGAGAAATCCTGAACATGAAGCCGAACAATCAAATGCTGGGATCCCTTCAATCCCTAACCGAGCTTGGAGCAAACAAGCCGTAGAAGGAAACGGCATATCAGGTGAGGTGGTGGAAACAATAATCGCGTCAAGCTCGTTCGGAATTAAGCCGGCTTGGGCCAATGCTTGTC
The DNA here is from genome assembly GCA_029261275.1 of Nitrospirales bacterium. GTDB lineage: Bacteria > Nitrospirota > Nitrospiria > Nitrospirales > UBA8639 > Nitrospira_E. Next base: position 30,553 of record JAJDBR010000208.1, on the reverse strand, counting down.
GAGACGCCTGCTCAGCCAGCGAAGAACAATCCTCGTGAGATCCCACCCAATGCCGAGCCCGAATGCCCGATACTCGAAAAATATAAGACGGATCTTTTCCTAAAGCTTGGGCCACCTCTAAATTTTCAACTCGTCGAGCCGGAAGAGCTGAACCCGTAGCGCTAATTCTGGTGAATACCTGAGACATATGTTGTCCGGCTCAAGTTCAAAAAATTGGACAATTAAACAATTGTCCCATATGGTATTATGAAAAGTGTGGCAAAGATGAGACTATCTTGCACGGACAGATTGACGCAAATTCCTGAATAATAACGCTTTCCACTTTTGGTGCAAATCTTGTATAACTGTATACTCCACATCTGATCTTTGTTAGCCTACAAAATTATGCCAAAAAAAGTTGGTAATCATAATATCTATAGCCTACCTGCTGAAATGCAAATCATCTGAAGTATTCCCCCTAAGGAAAGCTCTATAAACATGATGAATCGCTTAAACTGGGTTCCCCTTCTGCTTATCACACTAACATTGACAAATTGTTCATCGACGCCAGACCCGACTGAAACATCGACCCAGAATATTTACTCTGCCGACGAACAAATTTTTGTTGGCGATTCCATCGAAATGAGTTACGACCACAATGTGATTATGAAACGAGCCGAATCATTTTTTGATAAAGAATCCTATGCAGAAGCTGTCGTCGAATATAAACATTTTCTTGACCTTCATCGGAATCACATCTTAGCGCCCTACGCCCAATACAAAATCGGCGTGAGCCATTTCAAACAATTTCGAACAGTCGATCGAGATCCCGAACCTCTCCAAAAATCTATTTCCGGATTTAAAAAATTACTCAAAGAATTTCCCGCAAGCCGATATGAAGCAGAAGCCAAGAAAACGGTTCGGACGTGTAAGGAACAACTGGTACAACGCCATCTGATGGTAGCGGAATTCTACTACAAGCGGGAAGCCTACCTTGCCGCAGCCCATCGCTATGAAAAAATTATCATGGATTTCCCTGAAATAGAATCAACTGGTAAAGCCATGTTTCACCTCGCAAAAACCTACCAGAAGTTGGGAATTGAGCAATGGACTCAAGATTGGCTTGTCGCGCTTATCAGACAATATCCTGACGGCCCTTATTATTCCTCAGCGCAAAGCCTTTTAGCCTTGATTCAAGAAGAATATCCTACGCTGCTGGCTGCGCTTCCCGAGAATCCGCCAATACTGGAAAAACATGTTATTGCCTCACCTGCGGATCCTGCTCTCTCTCAACCACCAAGCAATCTTCTTTTCGCAAACGTTGGCCATCTGCCAACTACCCCAACCCCAGAAGCTCAAACTGTTGCATTTACGGAAAAACCGCCTGCGTTATCAGCTTGTCCAATGGGAACATGGTGTGATGATTCGCAATCCGTTCGACCAACCCAACCGACAGCGAAACTTGAACCATTACCAACTGATCCCAAAGCCTGCAAAACCGGCGAATGGTGCTAAAACCGTCCATCTGTTCCGAAGAATCAGCAATGGCTCGATCAAGAGTAAACTCCTCCTGGCGATGTCCTCAAATCCCCCTCCAGTCCTTAGTTCGTTAGTCCTATCAAATAATTCCCTCTTAGGAAGAAAAAATTCCCGCCTACACTTAGGCTATAAATTTTAACAATATCGCCTTAAATGTAAAACCAGGATTTGAGGAGGAGACTTGGCATTATTGGCCGATATACCAGCCAATACCGTTGCGCTCGAGGAAACTGGTGAAGAGGGTCACGGAATCGGTGAAGATCATGATCCCAACGAGGACCAAAAGTCCCCCACTGATAAAAGACACACCGCCAAGATAGGTTCGCAGACTTTTGAAATAACTCAAGAAGGTATCCATACCAAAGGCCGTTAAGAAAAAAGGTAGGCCGAGCCCAAAGGAATACGCTGAAAGGAGCATTACTCCGCCAGACATAGACTCCGTCGTACTGGCATAGGCCAAAATGGTACCGAGCACCGGCCCCACACAGGGTGTCCAGCCGGCCGCAAATGCCGTTCCAATTAAAAACGATCCCAAATAACCTACAGGACGTGATTCGAAATGCATCAATCGCCGTTCAGTCATAAAAATATTGAGTTTCAAAACCCCTAAAAGATACAAACCAAAGATGATGATCAGGATGCCCCCGATTTTTCTAATGATATCTTGGTATTCATACAAGACTTGCCCAATCAGACTCGCCGAAGCACCAAACGCAATAAACACCGTCGAAAACCCTGCAATAAATAAAAGAGCATTTACCAAAATTGCAGATTTAAATCGCTCGCGTTCCTCTACTTTGGCCAAATTTTCGACAGACAACCCCGTGATATACGAGAGGTAGGAGGGAACAAGAGGCAAGACGCAGGGGGAGATAAAAGACAAAAGCCCTGCACTAAATGCAGCAAATAAAGAAACTTGGGTAATGGAATCCACGGTTACATGGTCTCTGATTGCGTCTGATAGTTACATCGTCTCAGATGGCATCTGATGCGTCTCTTCAAGTAATTCACTCATGAGCTTTCTAGCTTCCGGACTATTCCAGTCACGGGCCCCAAACACTCGCTGCCGTATGATTCCTTTGCGATCAATCACATACGTCATCGGTAATGTACGAGCTGCATAGGTCAGTCCCACCTGATAATCTGAATCATGCAAAATGGGAAAACTCAAACCCATCGCTTCTTTAAAAGGCCTGGTGACCACGGCCCCCTGCTGATCCACCGAGACAGCTAAAATTTCCATCCCCTGTGAACGGAAAGATTGATACAAGGCTTCCATGGCAGGCATCTCAACTTTGCAAGGTCCACACCAGGTCGCCCAAAAATTCAAAAATACCACTTTCCCTTGGTATTGGGATAAGGAATGCACGGCACCATTTAGATCCATCAAACGAAACAACGGGGCCGGGCTACCAATGCCAGGACGACTATAGGCAACCGGTTGAGCGGATTCCCCACCAACAATTGAGGATTCAGAATATCCAGAGTCACAACCCCCTAAGGAAACAATAAGAGTCAAATACACCCAGCTGAAGGTCCTAATCATTCGCGTTCCCTTTTCATCTAAAAACATGCCGTGCAAATGTTACATTCAACAAAACATGTATCCAGAATATCCATCATAAAGTTTCCTTCACTCCTTTTCATCAATCATAAGATCCTGATATTTTTATCGTCAATGAACCCTGATCTCTTGGGTTTCCATAAAACACCCCATTCCCACTTCAAAAAAATCCCTTATGATTTTCTAGACAACCTGTCCAACAATCCGTAGACTACGGAACTAACCTTCCGATTCGCAGTACCATCACACATGAGCGCCATTCAGGTCACGAGTCTTTCAAAATCCTATGGGTTTTATCGCATATTTGAGGAAATGAACTTCACCATCACCTCAGGTGCATGTTTTGCCCTGTTTGGCCCAAATGGTGCCGGAAAAACGACCCTTCTTCGAATCCTGGCCACACTGCAAACGCCCTCGGGAGGACAGTTTACCATCTTTGGCCAAGACGGGGAGGCACAAAAAGATGCCGTCCGCGCCATCCTTTTATTTATCGCGCATGGTTCCCATCTTTATGAGGAATTGAGCGCCACGGAAAATTTGCAATTTTCTCTAGCTCTACGAGGACAATCTCCCGAACCCTCCCAATTGAAACGTGCGTTGGATCAAACAGGCATTGGAGCCTATGGCAATCTCAAGATACGACAATTCTCTGCAGGCATGAAAAAACGTCTCGCTCTTGCCAAGGCCATACTGGCTCAACCCAAACTTTTGTTGCTAGATGAGCCCTATAACGCCTTAGATGATGGAGGTGTCGTCATAACCAATCAGCTCATTCAGGATACCATGAAACGTGGTGGAACCGTGATCATGACCACACATGACCGAACCAAGGCTGCTCAAATCGCCACTGAGGGCGCCATTCTGCAAGCGGGGCATCTCCAACTCCTTTCCCCCGAAGAATTACAAGCCCATGTCCTTTTTTAGCACAATTCATTGGGTGGTCTGGAAAGACCTGATCAGCGAATGGCGAACGCGCGAGACCATCTCTTCGATGTTATTTTTCGCGCTCATCGTCATTCTGGTCTTCAGCTTCAGCTTTGCCATGGATCAGGACGCCGCGCGTCAACTCATCGCTGGAATTATTTGGGTGGCATTTACCTTCACCGGCATTATTGGAATTGGCAAATCCTTTACATCGGAATTACAAAACGATTGCATAGAATCTCTGCAAATGAGTCCCGTTCCCAAAGGAGCCATATACCTTGGGAAAGTGGCCGCCAATTTTCTATTTATGTTCGCGGTGGAAATTCTCTTATTCCCCCTTTTCGTCATCTTTTTTAATCTGGAAGTGGTCAATTCCGTGGGCATGTTGTTACTCATATTTTTTCTTGCAACCTTAGGCTTATCCGCAGTCGGCACACTCTTTTCCGCCTTAACCGTGCAAATTCGGGCCAGGGAAGTCATGCTCCCGGTCCTGCTCTTGCCTTTGGCCGTCCCCGTCATGATCGCGGCCGTCGAAGCCACCCGAGGCGCGTTGAATGGCGACCCCTATAATTTCTATTCCCAGTGGCTCCATCTCCTGGTCATCTTTGACATTATCTTCACCGTCGTCTCCTTCTGGTTATTCGAATTCATTTTAGACTCCTAAGAATTCCAGCCTGCTTGTTTGCCCCCCGGGATGAGATCAAGAACTCCCTGGCCTCAGCCGATATTGTCGAAATGGACTCCCATTCTGTACTCCCTTTTCAAGGAAAAGGCATGTGAGTTTTCCAGTTCAAATATTACTGCTCATCACTTTTTTCGTCATAGGGGGCTGCACCCCTAACGTCATTAAAATTGATAATGCGACAAAGGGATCACTTAGTAGAGCACAACAAATTACTGCAATCCATTACATACATCCAGTTTTCGAGATGCCACTTCACTCAAACTATGTAGGCGGAGGAGCTATCGGCGGGGCGATCAGCGGAGCTTTTTCAGGTGTTGTGGCTCGTTCCCAAGGAGAACGGATCGAAGAAAAATTCGGGTTATACGACCCTATTTTGCACGTAAAAGAAGACTTCCTTTCAACGGTTCTAAATGAATTTCCCAGTCTCAAAATTTCTCAAATATCAGCGCCTTTGAAAAACGACGACGTACACGACCTAAAAGGACAATTTCAAAAAGGGTACATTTTAGATTTCCAGACTAGACAATGGGGTATTGCACGACATGCAGAGGGATGGGAATACCTGAAACCACCTGGGTCTCAGAAGCGGCGAAAAGCAACTTTCATTGCGCGTGCACGACTTATTGACCCCAACCAAGAAATTATTCTATAGCAGGGCATTTGTGATTTAGAAGACAACAATATATTTACAATGGAGGATATGAAGTACTGGTACCCGGGCGAGGACAATAACCTAGAAGGATTCTTTAAAATTCTTGGATTCAGGTGTGTCAAGGAATTTGTGAAACAATTTTCTAATACAACTCTTCTCACTAAGTAAAAAAGGCCATGAACTTCATCTTCGTTGAAGGCAACGAATTTTGTCCACCTTAGGCACTTTTGTCCCAATTGTTTCTTCTGATTGTCATCTTTGACATTTTCTTCACCGTCGTCTCCTTCTAGTTATTCGAATTCATTTTAGATTCGTAAGAGTCCCTAGCTTCTGGCCGCCAATAATTTGGAGGCTCGAGATTGGCACCCATGAGATTTGTCATCTCCAGGCGAAGACGCAGTGGAGAACCAACGGGGCATGGGGCGCTATGAACCAGAGCAGATTTCGGTTTACTCAAGGCTAGAAAAAGATCAAAATGTGAACGGGAGCAAAACGTCGGAGGAGGGGGTGAGTGTATTTGAAGGAGGATACCAATGTATGAGTTTTGATGGAATTGATAAGAAACATCAGAAGGTTTATCTAGGCGAACTCCCTGAGCTCCATTTCAAAAGATATTGGACTTATGAGTATTCCAGATAACCGAATAGCGAGGGGAAACTGCTGTTAGAGCCCTTTAAAGGCTGTACTGAAAACGGAACCTAGTTTGGCACAGGTCAAGACTCCACTTCCACCTGACTTTCTGGACCTAATGGCTTAAAAAGAATCAGTAAAGCTGCTAACAGAGTCAGATTGCTGAGGAGTGCTATTACCATGGCAAAACTTGTTAAGAGTCCAAAGTAAATTGTCGGAATAAAACTTGATAGGGCGAGGATGGAAAACCCAGCCGCAATGGTGAAGGAGGTATAATACATCGCGATGCCAATACTGCCATGACAGGCTTTCACAGTCGCCAAATAGTTCCCATGTTGTTTAAATTCAAGCTGAAATCGATGGATATAATGAATCGTATCATCCACGGCAATCCCAATCGTAATGGCGGCAATCGTGATAGTCATGAGATCCAATGGTATCCCTACCCAGCCCATCAAGCCCAAGACCATTCCTGCTGCAAACACATTGGGCATAATCGCCAGGCACCCGATAAATAGGCCTCGAAAGAGGACCATAAACATCGCCAGAATACTGAGGAAAACCGCGCCTAACGTGAGGATTTGGGATTTGTACAGACTTTGGAGCAAATTATTATAGAGGACGGCTAAACCGGTCGGATGAATATCGGTCTGGGCATACCCCAGGTCGTTCACCATATACGCGTTGATTTTATGGATGAGTTCCTTCCGTTTGAGCATCGGCGCTGATTCTATAAGACGCATCGTGATACGAGTTTGATTCCCGTCCTTGGAAAGGTACGGGTCAATGAGGGCCTTTTTCACATCTTCTGGAATCCACTTTCGGAGGACCGCCAATTCATAATCATCCGGCATGCGCCCATCGTTCAGTTGCAAAAAGACTTTCATGCCAGTGGCAATCGACAGCACTTTTCCAATTTCTGGGAGTTGCTCCAGGTAATCATGAATTTCTTCAACTTTCTGAAGCCTATCCCCATTAAACCAATACGTGGTCTCGTTAGCCTTCTCTTCTTCCTCATCGGCAAAAGGATCCTCAAAGGCCAAGTCGTCTTCTTTTGATTCCCTGAGGGACGCATAAAATTCTTCGTCGGCATCAATGACCAATTCGAGAGGAATGGTTCCCCCTAATTGCGTATCAATGAGCTCCATGCCCTGATAAATTTCGGTTGAGCTCTTAAAGTGATCGATGAAGCGGTTTTCCACTTCCAACTGTGCAATCCCCCAAAGACCGATAATGGTTATTGCTGCACAAAACCAGACAATACTCTTGGGGTAATGTTGGGAAAGAGTGGCCAAGCTTGTTGTAAAGGATTGCGTGAAATCTCGTCGTGCCGTAAATTTCTCCCTTGGTAATAACGTGAGCATGGCAGGGAAAAGGATAAAATTGAGGGCGAAGGCAAACGCGATCCCAATAGTCATGGTCCAGCCGAAATCAATAACCGGACGGATATCGCTCACCACAAGCGAGCAAAACGCCACAATGGTCGTGATGGCCGTGTAAAAACACGGCTCGGCCATAATTCTCATCGTTTCGAATACCAGCGTTTTTTGATCGGCGGTGGGGTGCCGTTCAATTAAAATTCGGTACCGCACAATAAGATGGATGGTTAACGACATCGTAATGATGAGTAGCAAAGAAATAAAATTTGAGGAAATGACCGTAATACGCCAGTCCAACCATCCAAGGAAACCCACCATCACGATAATGGAGATCAGACAACAGAACATGGGGAGAACGACCCAACGCAATGTTCGAAAGAAATACATAAGAGCAACAATTAAGAAGAAGACCACTCCCACCCCAAAGAAACGAAGGTCGTGTTCAATGAAGCTAATCATGTCTGTGGTAATCATTCGTGCGCCACCCAAGTGAAGGTTGGCCTTACCCTGATAGCTGTCCATAATTCTTCGTATGACTTGAATGTCTTGACGTTCTTGCTCAACGACCTGGCCATGGTAGGCTTGAAAGGTTTTCGTGGCGTTCCGTAATTGGTCGGCCTCTTCAACCGTGAGTGTTGCCAAGGCCTTTTTTTCTCTGAGCATGTTTCGTCTTGTTAAGAGCGACACATACTGTTCATCCTCTTTAAAGTTCACGAGGAGGGCAGTCGTCTGGCCGCTGGGACTGACAAGATTATTTTGGTAAATAGGACTTTCTAAAAACTCTTTTCGTGCAAGTTCTTTGTCGACCCCCGGAGTCTCCAACGTTCTTACTTCGGTATTATCCGTCAGTTCCGCAATGCTCACTTTGGGACTATTCAACAAGGGAACGTCTAAAATCGTGACAACGGAGGAAACTCTAGCGACTTGACGTAAGTCGTCGCGTAGCCCCTTCAGATTGGCAAGCGACGTGGCAGACAAAAGATCATTTGAGGGCGTGTAGGTGATAATGACGAAATCGTCCGACCCATAGATTGCCCTGATGGATCGGTAATACTTCAGATCCGGGTCATTCTCCAACACGATGGATTCGGCCGAAGCATCAAGTTTGAGGTCCGGACCATGGTAGCCAAAAAAACCCACAATCAGTAAAAACCCCAATAAAGTAATTGCGGGTCGATCAATGACTGTTTTTTTATAATAGCGTAAAAACCCAGATTCCATGGTGTTTTGTGTGCTTTGTTTGTGGCGTCGCGTTAAAGAATTGGGAGCAAGTATAGCACCCTATGAATTTTCTCCTGAGGCAAGCTCTACCCCACCCAAATCCTTGGGAACCAAAAAGAGCAGCCTAAGATACTGAAAACCGGGAGGAGAAGAAAGCCTATTCTTTGAAACATGAAACACCGAAGGACTTATTTTTGCCCCTGGCTTCCTAAACCCCATAGACTCTTTCATCCTTTCCCCCGTCGGGTAGTCCGTTTACAATGCGGAACATGATTCTATTGAAATTTGGGAGGAGGAAAGATGTTATCTGTTAATTGGGAACAAGCTGGAACGCGATTAAAACAGACGTTGGGGCTCTCACATGCCCCCATTGCCATCACGTTTTCTCACGAAGTACCAGAAGGCGTTCCGCTACATGAGGGGAAGATGCCTGATCCGAGTGCGGACGGACGCACCGGAAAAGTCACGGCAGGCTGTGTGTTCTGGATTCAATCAGAAGATCGCACCTTCACGACCAACGCTGATGATCATTTTAATTGTAGTGTGGGGAGCGTCACGCACGGACTGAAAACGCTTGATGAGGTCATGCAGAACGAGGATGTCCAAGGTCTATTGAAAAGTGAGTGGGTCACTCCCGAAGAAGCGATGCAACTGCCGGTCGTCAAGACACGGTACAAGTTCATCACCTATGGTCCAATTTCTCAGACAAGCATCGACCCCGATGTGATCCTCCTTCGTCTGAGTGCCTTTCAAGGCATGGTGCTGCATGATGCCTTTAGCGACATGCCGATTGTTGGGAAACCGCAATGCCATATTATTCCGCTGGCAAAAGAGCAAAACCAGATTGCCATGAGTACGGGATGCACCCTCAGCCGTATTCGGACCGGGATGTCCCCAGATGAGATGACCTGTGCGATACCCGCGAGTCGATTCACAGAAGTGGTTGAAAAACTGGAGGCTCGGCGTGAAGCCAATGCGCGTGTCGCAAGTTACGCCAACACCGATGGTCGTCGATTCACGAAGAAGTAACTCTAATTCGGCTGGCGGGAAAGATGAAAACGTGAGAAGCGACACGGCACGACCAAATATTACCGGCAAACCTCTTCAGCAACCAGGCGCCATCCTGCTCATCTCTTGTTATGAGTTAGGGCATCAGCCGATTGGCCTGGCACAGCCTGTCGGGTTTCTTGAACAAAAGGGCTATGCCCCGTATACCTTAGACTTGTCGGTGGAAGAATTTGATAGGGAGCGAGTGGAACAGGCCCGAGTAGTGGGCATTTCCGTCCCCATGCATACGGCGCTCTCGTTGGGATGCCAAGTGGCCGAACGCATTCGTCAGACCAATCCCAACGCGCATATCTGTTTTTATGGGCTCTATGCCTCACTGAATGCGGGATATTTACTTGAGCGCCTGGCCGATTTCGTGATCGGCGGAGAATATGAGACTCCCTTGGTGAATCTCCTGAACCAACTGGGCAACCTTCAATCTTCCCAGAACACCATGCACGCCACCGACCCAGACTTTGCAACGCAGGTAGAAGGTGTGAGTTGTGCAGAGTCCATAGTCTCGCCATTTTTGAAGAAGGTCAGTTGGCCATCCCAAGATTCAACATCTCACACGTCTAGTCGTGCGATCTTTCCAAGCCCCACACGTACCACGCTTCCTCCCCTTTCCGAATACGCACGCTTAGAATATCAGGGGCAGGAACATGTCGTAGGATACGTGGAAGCCAGTCGGGGCTGTCTACATACCTGTTTACATTGCCCCATTGTTCCAGTGTATCAAGGCCGATTTTTCTTATTCCCAGCTTCGGCAGTGTTAGCGGATATTCGGCAACAGGTAAAGGCTGGTGCCGTACACATCACCTTAGGCGACCCAGACTTTTTGAACGGACCTGGCCATTCGCTGAACATTGTTCGGGCCATGCATGAAGAATTCCCCCACCTCACCTTCGATTTCACCACTAAAATTGAACATATCCTGAAGCATCAATCCACTTTCAAGGAATTCAGTCAACTGGGATGTCTGTTCGTCATTTCAGCGGTGGAGTCGTTTAGTGAAAACGTACTTGTGCATTTGGACAAAGGCCACACACGCCAAGACATCTTCCTGGCACACGACATTCTTCAGTCGGTCGGGATCACCCTTCGTCCCTCACTGGTCGCCTTCACCCCGTGGACGACCCTCGAAGACTATGCAGAAATGTTTGAGTTGGTTGAACAACATGGGCTAATCGACTGTATCGATCCCGTGCAATACAGCGTGCGACTCCTGGTCCCTCCTGGCTCAGCCTTATTGACCCCGCCGAAGACTCACTCCACACCAATGGCACAATTCATGGGCTCGCTGGACCAACAAAAATTTCAACATATCTGGACCCACCCTGATCCACGCATGGACTCCTTGCAAAAAGCGGTGACAAAGGTCGTGGAGAACAACACCAAAGCGAAGGAAGATCCAGAATGCACCTTTTATCGGGTATGGGAATTAGTCTATGCCACCACAGGTCGCGAATGGTCTTCAATGAACAAAGCTGCGTCCATGAACCCTGATCGGGTGCGTCCACCTAGAATGACAGAACCTTGGTTTTGCTGTGCGGAACCAACAACAGATCAATTTCATTCCGTCGAATGCTCGTCCAAGACCTGATGTCTCATAAGTAACTAGGAACGCACAACCCGTCGTTCTTCACCCATCACCGTTATCCTCACTCATCCACCATGGCACATCTGCTCCTCCTCCTTCCATCCATGAGCTACAGGGGTGAGGCATTTATTGACGCAGCCAATAGGGTCGGCGCTTCCCTGACCATTGCGGGTGACGCCCCACCAAATTTCCTTGAACAGTCGCCTAAAAGCTTCTTGACGCTCGACCTCTACAACCCCAGCAAGGCTCTTTCCACCGTGATGGAGTTTGCCAAAACCTCTCCCATTGATGTGGTCCTCGGCGTGAACGATCAGACTGCCGTCCTGGCCGCGACCATTTCGAAAACCTTACAACTCACGTCAAATTCTATTGACTCAGTCCGAGCCGCAAGCAACAAACAGATGATGCGGAGACTGCTACAGAAAGAAGGGCTCCCCTGTCCAAACTTTATCGTAGTGGGAATCGGCGAGAAACCAGAGGATGTGGTCCAACAGGCAACCTTTCCCTGTGTGCTCAAACCCCTCACCCTCTCCGGGAGTTGTGGCGTCATTCGTGCTGATGATCAGGAGAGTTTCCAGAACGCCTTTATTCGAATTAGGTATCTGTTACAGACGTTCCAGGGACCCGAACAAGAGGTGGCTGATCGTCAAATTCTCATTGAGGACTTTATTCCCGGAATCGAAGTCGCCCTAGAGGGATTACTTACCAACAACATGTTCCATCCCCTAGCCCTCTTTGATAAACCGGACCCACTCGACGGCCCCTATTTCGAAGAAACCATTTATGTAACGCCCTCACGCCTTCCACCTGAGACACAAACACGAATGACCGAATCGCTAGCAAAAGCGGCACGAGCCATTGGACTCCAAGAAGGCCCCGTTCATGGAGAACTGCGGATTAACGATCAAGGTATTTGGGTCATTGAGGTGGCTGCTCGAAGCATTGGAGGGAAATGTTCTCGAATGTTGGAGTTTGGGACAGGCAGGTCATTAGAGGAACTGATCCTGCTTCATGCGCTTGGTCAGGACCTGCCCTCTTTGGATCTGAAAACGGGAGCAGGGGGCGTCATGATGATTCCCATACCCCAAGAAGGAGTTTTAGAGAGAGTCGATGGGCAAGAGGAGGCACAACAAGTTCCTGGCGTGGAAGAGCTCGTTATGACCGCAAAACCGGGTGACCAGCTTATTCCCTTGCCGGAAGGCAAACGCTACCTAGGATTCATTCTGGCCAGGGGAACACACCCAGCAGAGGTGGAAGAAACCCTACGAGAGTCCCATCGACAGTTAACCGTGGTAATGAAACCCCAGCCCCAAAGTGTCGTTCCCCCAAAAACCTTCCGCGTTTGATCTTTTTCTGCGGTTCCCATCCTTTGTAAGAGGGGGCTAGGGGGAGGTAGAAGCCGACACGGACAGAAAAACAGGAAACACCAAAACGGTTAAGCCGGCACAATCTCTTTCGCGGTTTGAAGCATCCAGCTATCCAAACTCGCCACTTGATCCGCCACATCCTGAATACCCGTTAAATCATGGGCCCACACCTTCTGGACCTCTTCACCCTTATCGACAATTTCCTTTTGGATAGTCTCAACTTCTTTATCCCATCGCTCCGGGCGTTGGGATTCAATCCGCCGAATTCGCCGTTTCCCATTCATGGTGCCATCGGCACTCAAATCACACACAAAATGTACAAGATCGAGCCGTCCATCAGCCATAGCCTTGGCCACCATTCGATAGGTTGTTCCTTGTTTGGAATGCACTAAGACTGCCTTAAAGAACCGTTCCCCTTTTGAAGGATCGACCTCAAGGGCAGTCAAGTCCGGCATTGGTTTTGCTGGTTCTGCTGGCCCAGAATCAACTTCTCCCATATGTGATGCTCCTTTTTCTCGAATTAGGATAGACTACCCTTTTGCATGTTTGAGGGTAACAAAGACCAACTCCCTCAGCAATGTTAGTGGATGGGCCCAAACCACCTATCCATAGGAAAGTCCGATTGGAGAGGGTATTAGTAAGGCTTTCCACCAGAAGCTGGGCTACAGTGGCAAGAGAATGAACGTACTCACTCCAATGGGTAAAACCATGGAGTATACTAGGGGAATAAGGCGGCTCGGAATTGAGAAAATTGCTGTATCTTTCACCTTCAATGCCTCTAACCTTCCCTGGAATTGTCTTTGAACGATTCCCAACGATCACCCAAGATCTCCCAAAAATCATCCCTTCTCTTACTTGGGGGCAACTCCTATGCAGCGGCTCCTAACGATCAAAACCAATATTCATAAATTTTTGGGAAACCTGGTCGGGGCCTTAAGGTTTGTGTGGCAAGCGAGCCCTGGTTGGACTGTTATCAGTCTCAGCCTTCAAATTCTCCTAGGGCTAATCCCCCTAATCAGCCTGTACCTTCTCAAGCGGATTGTCGATACCATGGCCATTGTGTACGAAGACAACAATGGAACCGTCGCATTTGAAGAAGTGATTTTCTTCATCGTGTTGGCGGGAATAGTCGCATTGGTGAGTGCCGCCCTTTTTTCCATAGCCGAATTTGCCAAAGACGCACAGGAAAATGTGGTCACGGATTTCATGTATAAAAAAATCCATGATAAGGCTATCGAGGTAGATTTGGAATACTATGAAGATCCGACCTATAACGATAAATTGCACCGCATTCAAGAAGAAGCTCCCTTTCTTCCTACCAAGATTCTTCAGGCCTTACTTGAAGGCGGACAACATTTCATTTCTTTGCTCGTCGTCGCAGGATGGCTCTTTTGGTTTCATTGGATGATTGTGCCCATCTTATTGTTCACGGCGATCCCAAAAGTTCTTGTACGCTTGAGACATGCGGAAAAAGCCCATATTTTAAATGTTCGTCATACCCCACTTGAACGTCAAGCCTGGTACCTCCATGAATTGTTGACTGACGATTCGAAAGCCAAAGAAATCCGAATGTTTTCGATTGGAAAAATCTTAAGTACCCGTTTCCAAACCATTCAGAAACAACTTCGAACAGAAGAATTATTGTTTGCCCGGCAATGGGTAGGAGTCCATCTGGTGGGTGAGATTCTGCCGATTCTTGGGGTCTTTGGTATGTTGTGTTTTGTGGCCTATCGAACCAGCTTCGGATGGTTGACCGTTGGAGATTTGGTCGTCGCCTTTCAAGCGATCCAACGTGGACACGGATTTATGCAAGGGCTTCTAGGAAGTGTCACTGATCTCTATAAAAACAACCTGTTTGTCAAAAATGTGTATGAGTTCTTAGCTCTGAAGCCTCGCCTAGTTAATCCACTTGAGCCGAAACCCATTCCACACTCACTGGAACGAGGAATTGCCTTTCACCATGTCAGCTTTCAGTACCCTGATGAAACACGAAAAATCCTCGATGATGTCTGTATGGAAATTCGTGCGGGTGAACATATCGCCCTCGTTGGAGAAAATGGTGCAGGGAAAACCTCCTTAGTCAAACTGCTGTGTAGATTATACGATCCCACTCAGGGAAAACTCACCTTGGACGGGACTGACCTTCGAGATTTTTCGATGAAGGATGTTCGCCAACAAATCAGCATCATCTTTCAGGATTATGTTCAATATCACTTTTCTGCAAGGGAAAATATCTGGTTAGGAAATACATCTCTGCCAATGGATTCAGAGCGTGTCAAGTTAGCGGCTCAACAAGCTGGAGCACAGGGCATTTCCCAAAAGTTAACCGCTGGATATGACACGATTTTGGGAAGACGATTTGAAGGAGGAGAAGAACTGAGCATTGGGGAATGGCAGAAGATGGCCCTTGCCCGCGCATTTTTTCGTGATTCACAGATTTTGGTCTTGGATGAACCCACGAGTGCGATGGATGCACAGGCTGAGCATGAACTGTTTCAACGATTTCATTCACTGACAAAGGGACGAACGGCCATCCTCATTAGTCATCGATTATCTTCTGTCCAAATGGTTGATCGAATTTTTGTCCTAGAGCAGGGAAAGATTATTGAAGCTGGAACACATGATGAACTCATCAGGTCCAATGGTCGTTACGCCACCCTGTTTGAAATGCAAGCACAATATTATAGGGAACAGTGAACCTGTCGCAGAGAATCTTTTGCTCAAAAAACCATTTGGGCTGCCATTGGCATCTCACATATTTTTTGGTTAGGTAAAGAAAAAGAAAATTACTCCTCTTTTTTTTTAGCATTTTCTCATCCCCATTGAGCCGCCAGCCCTCCCTTCTTCTCATTACCACTTCTCCCCCAATTTCCTCACATAGAAATCCTTTCAAATACGGGCATGACCATTTGAGACCCATGATTATTTGGTCGTATGCGTCATATAAATTCTTCGATTTTTTTGTTTAAAGCCCGACCCAATACTCACAGATTGAGCTAGCGAGCCCTTTCCTCCGTCGGCTTGTCCGTTTACAATAGGAAACATGCTTAATCGATTCATTCGATATATTCAGCGGTATAAAGGTTGGTTTGGGGGAGCTGCGGTTATCTGTCTTTTCTTAGGGCTCTATACTGGCCTACTCGCTTCTCCCGCGGATTATTACCAAGGTGAGCTAGTCAGGATTATGTATGTTCATGTTCCCCTGGCCCATACGAGTACGCTGGCCTATTCTGTCTTATTTTTCGGCAGCATCTGGTATTTGTGGAAACGCGACCCGCTTGTGGATAACATGTGCCAGGCTTCTGCTGGCATTTGTGCGCTCTTTACGGCCCTGGCGCTCATCACCGGTTCTATTTGGGCCAAACCTACCTGGAACACCTGGTGGACGTGGGATCCTCGGCTGGTTTCTTTTAGTGTGCTGCTGCTGATCTTGGGCGGGTATCTCATGCTCAGGAAATTGGTAGATGACCCCGAACGCGGGGGGCGCTATGCAGCGATCTTGGCGATTGTGGGTGGGATCGACCTGCCCATTATCAAATTTTCGGTGGAATGGTGGCGGACCCTGCATCAACCCATGTCCTTCTCGACCCGAGGCGTGGCCATTTCCGATGACATTTTAGTCCCTTTAACCCTCATGAGCATTGGTGCATGGCTCCTCTTTGCCTACATGGTGATGGTTCGCACGCAGATTTTGTATTTGTCCAACCTCCTCCAAGCCAAAAAGGGCCGTCTGTTTAGTCAGACCCATTTTTCTCAGACATCCCCATGACCGGATTGTATACACGATGGGCCATCATAGTCGGAGGATTGCTCCTTTTGGCCATGATGACCAACCAACAATATCAACGTGATTTATCGACCCTCTCTCTAGCGACGGTATTAAACAGCCCAGGCACCTCAGAACCTGTTAGAATTCAGGGGATGGTGAAAAGTGGAACCTTATCTGGGGACGTTGAACAAGGCCAGGCGACATTTGAATTGATTGATGGCCCAACGACTCTTCCCGTGGAATATGCCGGTCCGCCCTTGGAAAATATTCGTGAACTCAAAACAATGGTCCTAATTGGCCAACTTGACAAAGCGACCAAGACGTTTAAAGCCCAAGACACGGCCTTGATCAACAATTTTGAATTTGTGGCAGCTGCCTATTTGCTCACGGTCATCTCCCTATGTTGGGTTCTATTTGCCATGAGCCAAAGAGTCATGGTTCTATTTAAGGAAATCAAAGACGAAAAACTTTACGAACCGGAGAGTGATCCTCTTGCCAAACAAGAATAAAAAGGTCGCGATTATTGTGAGCATTCTCCTGATTGCTGGATCATTAGGGTATTTGGCCTTGGGAAATTTCGGGGAAAATATTGTGTATTTTGTGACCCCTTCAGAAGTGAAAGCCTTTACACCAGAAACCTACACCAAAAAAGTTCGAGTAGGTGGCATGGTCGTGAAGGGGAGCTTGAAAACACAGCCCGAACCGGTGGGCCTAACTTTTGAACTGACCGACGGCGCTGCGACTATCCCCGTGGCGTTTCAAGGCATTCCGCCGGATCTGTTCAAGGAAGGCCAAGGCGCGGTGGTGGAAGGCCAATGGAATGATGGCCAGACCTTTCGTTCGACCATGATCATGGCGAAACACTCCGAAGACTACATGCCCATGGAACTCAAACGCGCGGGCGTTGAACTCCCCAAAAAAGATTTCATGAAAACCCTCTCGCCTTAAGGCACCTTTCCGTTCCACATGATTATAGAAATCGGACATTTTTCGACCATTATCGCCTTAGTGCTGTCTGTCTTTGGGATGGCCAGTGCGGCCTTAGCGTTGAAAACGCGTAACCCCGACTGGGCCCGATCAGGGCGCATGGCCGTCACATTGATTTTTGCCTTGCTGGGCATTGGCATGCTGTCCTTGGTCTATTCGTTTATCGTCCGAGACTTTTCAGTTCTCTACGTCGCCAATAATTCCAACTCGAAGCTCCCCTTCTTTTATACCGTGTCTGCAGTCTGGGGCGGTCATGAAGGGTCGCTCTTACTGTGGGTTTTTATTCTTTCAGTGTTTAGCACTCTAGCTGTGTGGCTGCACTGGCGCACACAGCCTACGATTATGCCCTATCTGATTGGCGTAGAATGCGCGATCATCTTCGGATTTCTCTGTCTGATTGTGTTTCTCTCCAGTCCCTTTGAACGACTGCTCCCCGTCCCATTGGAAGGCAAAGATCTCAATCCGTTATTACAAGACCCGGCCATGGTCATGCATCCCCCCATGTTATACATGGGCTATGTGGGCTTTTCCATTCCGTTTTCCTTTGCCATGGCGGCGTTGTTCTCCGGCCGGTTAGGAGAAGAATGGATCAAGGTAACCCAACGCTGGACGACCTTTGCGTGGATGTGCCTGACTACCGGTATTCTTCTAGGAGGTTATTGGGCCTATTACGAATTAGGGTGGGGTGGGTATTGGGGTTGGGACCCGGTAGAAAATGCGTCGTTTATGCCTTGGCTGGTTGGCACCGCCTACTTGCATTCTGTGTTGGTGCAAGAGAAACGCAAAATGTTCAAAGTCTGGAATTTATTCCTGATTATTGTCACGTTTTCGCTTTCGCTCATTGGAACATTTTTGGTGCGAAGCGGGGTACTTACCTCCGTACATTCCTTTGCGACCGACCCTGAACGCGGTCTCTATATCTTAATATTTGTCGGCACCATCATCGGCATAGCTTTTGCGGCCCTGATACTCAGATCGGCTAAACTGAAATCTCAGGTCGAATTGGATTCACTCATCTCGCGTGAATCGATCTTTCTCTTTAATAATTTGTTCTTCCTCGTCGCTGCTGCCACCGTCTTTTTAGGCACCCTCTATCCGCTCATTCTAGAAACGTTATCAGGCGCAAAAGTCACAGTCGGCCCACCCTATTACAACGCCGTCTTCATGCCTATTGCGTTAGGCCTACTCTTTCTCATGGGCATTGGCCCGTATATACCCTGGCGAAAGGCATCAGTCGCCAATTTGAAGAAAAGTTTTTCTCTCCCTCTACTCGCTGGTGCCATCATGGTCATCGTATTAGCGGTCACCGGCATTCGAAACCTCTATGCCCTGGCAGGCACCTATGTGGTAGCTTTTTCCGGCATGGCTATTGTGATGGACTTTGGAAAAATCTCCCAACTCTATGCCCAGCGAAACAGCAGTAACATTTTCAAGGGATGCCTGGCCGCGTTTACCGCCAACCAGCGACGCTATGCGGCCATGTTGACCCATATTGGAGTGCTCGTCTTAGTCATTGGAATTATTGCCTCAACGATCTATCAAACGGAAAAAGTCGTCTCGATGAAAATCGGAGACGAAATGGCCATTGGCGACTATCGCATGAAACTCACCAACATTCATGATGTCGAAGGCGGAAATTGGAAAGCGGAAGAAGGCGTTTTTCAAGTCTTTGAGGATGAGACCCTCCTCACAGAACTTCGCCCGCAAAAACGTATTTACAACGCCACCCAAACGCCAACGACTGAATCCGCCATTTATTCCATCAATATGGGACATATCTTTTTGACCATGCCTGAAGTGTCGCCTGAAGGCGTGGCTGTCGCACGGGGCGTCCTCAATCCTCTCATCCTTTGGGTCTGGGGCGGCGGCATTATTATGGGGTTGGGCGTGATCTTGAATATTCTCCGCCCACGCAAGAGAGAAGAATGACCAAAAGCTCGCAACTCACCTTAGTCGTGGTCCTACTCGGACTCTTTGCCTTGTTTTATCAAGGCCTATGGGGAGATCCCCGCCATATTCCGACTGTGCTCATCGGCACCGATGCCCCAATGGTGGAAGGCCCCGATGTGGAAACAGGACAAATGATTTCCCTGAATCAATTTAAAGGGAAAGTGATCCTACTGAATTTTTGGGCATCTTGGTGTTATGAATGCAAAGTCGAGCATGAAAGTGTCTTGCAGCTCCACAAACTCTTTAAAGATGACCCCAATTTCGTGATGCTTGGCATCAACTACCAAGACAAATTGCCTGATGCCCAACAATATCTCAAAGAATATGGAACCACCTTTGCGCATATGCGAGATCTCAAAGGCCAATTAGCCATCGACTATGGCGTCTATGGCGTGCCTGAAACATTTGTCATCGATCAGCAGGGGAAAATCCGCTATAAATATGTCGGGCCCGTCACAGGCCATATGTACACGAAGATTACCCAAGAGATCATTGCACCCTTACTCCAAGGGCAGCCCAATAGCACTCCATCTTAATGTTTATACCTATTCGCCTAGCATTTTTATTCCTTTTCGTGTTGGCAACTTCTTGGCCTGTGTTCGCAGAAGTCCAAGACGAAACGCTTTTGGATGTGCAGGTTCGAGAAATTGCGAAAACCCTACGCTGTACGGTGTGCCAAACCGAAAACATTTGGGAATCAGGTGCCCCGCTCGCCCAACAAATGCGTGGTGTGGTACGGGATCGATTGAAACTTGGCCATAGCCCAGAAGATATTAAAGAATACTTCCTCAGTCGATATGGGGATTATATTATGATGCAACCTCCTGCACATGGCGTAAATTGGCTCCTCTGGGCAGGGCCCTTCATCCTATTACTTGGAGGAGGACTCCTTCTGTATAAGGAAGTGATTGGTTGGGTCCGCCGCACCCCAACTCCCTCAACTGCCCCCCCTCCACCCTTAGACGAACAAGCTCGCCAACGACTTGAGCGCGAATTAGAATCCTAAAAACGCTTCCCTAACATGCCTCCGATAATTGCCTTCCTCACTCCGCTTCTCATCGTCATAAGCATAGTGCTGTTTGCCTTGACTCTTCCGTTTTGGCGAAGAGACCCTTTGCCGATTTCTTTTGGGTTAGACGACAACGAGGAACAAGAATATGCCGACCTCCAAGTCGAACGCGGAGTGCTGAATCAATCATTACAAGAGTTAGAAATGGAGCTGGCACAAGGCCGGATGACCACGACTGACTATGAACGCCTCAAAGCCACAGACGAACATCGACTGCTTCATATTCTCGATCGGTTAGAAATACTGAAAGATGGGAAAGAAGGCCGTGATAGCCATGCCGAGAAATCCGCTCCGACCCGAAAGGGTTGGGTCCCCGCCATCGCATCCGGATTGGTCGTCTTACTCGCCTCCGTGGGCCTTTACAGCCTTTTGCAGATTCAAGCTGCGCAAAAACTTATGGCCGTCGAAGCAGAAATGGGCGGTGGCCCGAACCCTATGGAAATGGTCGCCAAACTAGAGGCACGCCTTAAAGAAAATCCCGATGACCTACAAGGGCAAATAATGGCCGGGCGATCCTATCAAGCATTGGGACGGATGGCCGAGGCCCAGAAAGCCTGGGGCAAGGCCTTAGAGTTAGACCCCAAACAACATGAAGCTCGATATAACTATGGTGTCTTATTAATAGACTCCCGAAAAATTGATGATCCCAAGCTCTTTCAAGAAGCACTCAACCATTTTGATACGGTTCTGGCTGATCTCCCCAATCAACCCGCCGTGAATTGGTATCGAGGCATCGCCCTCTGGTATTTAGACCGGAAACAAGAAACTGATGAAGCCTGGTCGCTCGCCGCACAAAACATGGAACCCGGCAGTCAAGACCTGGCCTTCGTCAAAGAATCCCTCACCAAACTCCGCGCTGGGCAAGAACCGTTTTAGATTCAAGTAACTTTTCCCTGTCCTACACTCAAACAGATCCCCTCCAATAGGGCACTATACGTATCACCAGTAACATGTTCGCTAAGGACGTTTCGCAGTATAAAAAAAAGGAGACCATATTCAATGTCATGCGCGTTGAAAAATACTTCAGGCGTGCGTTGCGGCGACCAGTTGAACTCACCGCCGACTGCAGACATAAAGGAAGACGGATTCTTGTTTAAGATTTGCAGGAATGACAGTAAAAAAAATAGGGCGGCTCGGATGAATTACCCGAGCCGCCCGGAAGCACAATCTCCCATCTATGCTGCGGCGGGTTGCAGGGTTACATAGCGAACATTGGATAACTTGGCTAACGATTCCAATTGTTCGACGGGAATATATCCAATAACCAAGTGCCCGGATTTGGGTTGCGCGACAGACTTGAAGCCCAAATCCTTTAATTGAGACATCGTCTCCTCTTTTTTATCTGCGAGCCATACTTGCACCAACACTTGTCCATCTTGAAGCTTGGACAACTCGTCAGGTGAAAAATCCTTCCCTTTTTTCTCTTTATCCACCATAGTGAGTAAGGTGAAATCTAATTTTGACAGCGGCTCATTGAGGCTAATCGTGGAACGATCTTCTTCCAGCCTATCCGCCATGACTGGCGCAGCACTGTAGGCTTCCCGTGCGACGACTCCACCAAGAAAACTCTTGTTCATTTTGGCTGCAGGCCTCATCGCCCGTTGTCGGAACCCAGCCTGCCGTTGCTCATCTTCACCAAAAATGCCTTCATAACTGACGCCATCCGGCAATTCCACTGGCACTTCTACCCGTCGCGGTTGTCCGCCTTCGGTGATGATTAATTCTTCCACGGCGACAAATGAGGTGAATTGGGTCATCAATCCAAAGTCCAAACCTAATTGCGTGATCCCCTCTCGAATATTCGATTTCGGATTTCCTTGCTGAATGCCGTTGTAATCTTGTGCCATGAGGTCAACAATCTTCGTCCTAGCCCATAAAGTTGCGAGTACATCATGGTTGGGCTCAAATCCAGGAAAATCAACCTCAATCTTTCGCACGACTGCATGCCCGGCGACTTTTCCTCGTAGGCGAATGGTCGCTTTTCCAGGCGTCGCATAGCGGCCGGTTAAAACCAAGGGTTTGGCACTAAACAGATCTGGCAATCGCTTGGGATAGACCTCAGACACATCGAGACCATCCCAATCCACCGAAATATCGGTCAGCAATGGATGTTGCACCCGTTCATGAAAACGGCGCGCGGCAGATGATCCATCATCTTGCAATCCCACATACTCCACTTCTCCACGCCCATGTTCCGCCATCTTGTCTAACAAAAAGCGATTGACGCTAGAGCCAATGCCAAAGGCAAAGACCCTGGCATTGGCGTGCTTTTGGATTTCGCCAACAATGGCCATATCATTGCCGATATAGCCATCAGTCATAAAACAGACGATTCGCAAATGTTCCTGGGAATCACTTGGATCTAACGCCACTCGAATGGCTTTCATCATTTCTGTACCACCGCCCCCTCTGCGGGATTCTAAAAAGCTCTGGGCCTTGCGCACATTCGATGGCGTGGCTGGAACAGGTTCGGAAAACAGAATATGCGTATCTCCTGCAAACGTGATGAGATTAAAGGTATCGCGTGGATTCAACCCATCAATGGCGAGACGCATTGTTTCTTTGGCCTTATCTAAAGGAAACCCTGACATCGATCCTGAAGTGTCCAAGACAAAGACTAATTCCTTTGGCGTAACTTGATCCGTCTTCACACGATCCGGCGGTTGCAACAGCAGGGTAAAAAACCCATGCTCCCCCTTTCGATGAGTAAGCACTGCATCATGAATATCTTCTCCTGCTACGGCATAGGTCAGGATAAAGTCTTTATTGGGAATGGTGGCTTCTTGTTTGAGATGAACTTCAGCCTGAGAATCTTTTGAATTGGTGACCGCAATCTCATGGGTTGTTGATTGGACATGGTGAATGGGCACCCCTGTATCGATCTTCACCGACAGGGACAGGTCGTATCCCGACCTTGTGCCTGGCTTTAGAACAGGCGGGGTAATATGTGAGGCATCCGGGACTTGGTTGGTGTCATAGGCCCAACCGCCTCCTAAAATTTGCGCTGGTGACTCTTGGGCAATGGGTTGGCCAGGGATATACCGGGGCCCCACCACCATGGGGAACACCACCGAATAGGTTCCGCCATCATAGGACAAGGTCTGCACATAACTGATCGTGATGGAAATCTGCTCTCCTGGAAGAATATTCGCGACGGACTGCGTAAAAATATTTGGACGTTCCTGATCCAACAAACCAGCCACATTTCCACGACGTTTGGCCGCTTCATAAATCGCCCGGGCTTCTTCTCGTTTTTTGATCCTGCCTTTTACGACCCGATCGCCAACGGTGAGGGTCATGTCATTCACCGCCGCATTTTGCGGTAAAGGAAAGGTATAGACGGCTTCAATTTTATCGGAATAGGGATTTTCGAACTGCTGGGTCACCTGAGCCCGGGCGAGCGGCCCACTGACCTGAATAGACACATCAGTATGTTTGAGCGGAAATGCCTGAGTGAGTTTGCCCTCCTCATCAATTCCAATTAATGCCCCAGATTTATCACCCACCCACTCGGCACTCGCATGCGCGACGGGAGCAGGAACGGAAACAAACTCAAACAATCCTCCACTTACTAGTACCAGTGCCCCAACCAGACTCCCACCGAGAGTCCAGGCTAACCTTCTCTTTCCACAACGTTTGACGCTCATAACTCTCCTCCTTTTGTTCCACGGCCCCATGCCGCTTCACAAGAGGAGATGGCACCATCCCCCAAATCCTTTCAGAGAAAGAGGAAGACTAAGAATACATTGTTCGGCCTAAAATTCTTCGGGGGTTCTTGATATACTCCCTAATGTCCACTATTTCCTACAGTTCTTCCCCCTCTCCTGTAGAACACTCCCATAATGACGGGAGTCCTTCATGAAACATTTCCTCATCGCCGCCCTCATCCTTTTACTTTCCGCCTGTGCTTCAAGCCGTGGATTCGACCGCGAAGAACTGAGAGGGCACATTTCAGAGAAAGAAGTCGTGACTGAAGAAGATATCCAGAACGTTCTAGAGTTAAACCCGCAATTGCCGCAACCGTTCAATCTGGCAATTTATTTTGCGCCACCTTCTACTACTTCATGGGGTTCTCAACACTCTTGGAATTGGGATGGGGAAGATAAAGATGTGGTGCTTAAATTGAAAGATGCCCTGACAGAAAACGGCATCACTTCAGATATTTTTGTCATTCATGATTCAATTATGGAAGGAAACGATTTAAAAGCCATTCGGCTCGCCGCAGCTCGTGCGGGGGCTGATGCCGTTCTGGTAATTCACGGGGTCAGCGATGTGGATCGTTATAATAACGGCCTTGGCATCACTTATGTGCTCTTAGTTCCCGCGCTCTTGATCCCCGGCACGGAAGCTGACGCCCTCTTTATGGCGACGGCCTCTATGTGGGATGTTCGCAATCAATATCTCTATTTGTCAGTAGAAGCGGAAGGAATGGATGGCCAAATTCGTCCGGCCTATTTCATTGATGAGGAGGCAGGAATTCAGGATGCCAAAACGGATGCCCTTGAGAACCTTTCAAAAGAAGTTTCTGGTCGATTGGAAAGGATGAAGGGGAAATAGCCCAAAGACCTGGTGATGAAGCATGTTCATTGTCCATTTTTTCAAACATGACAACCCTGGACATTTTGAAAATTTACGAAGGTGGTTTTATTCCCCTAACAATATTTCGACTCGAAATGGACGCGAGGAGCTAGCATCTTGGTCAAGGACAAAAACCTCTCTTGCACTATGCTCAGTGAGGGTCTCTTCGGTTGGTTTGGGACCACCCCCTCCAACAACCCATTTCCCTAAATCCGTGAGTGGTGTGGATGACAACAACACCGTTATGGACGACATCCCCGGTTTGTCTAAGATATCCGTAACTTGGCTTAGCGCAAAATCCATAGCCTGATAGCCGTTCACCCTCCTGGCCTCATCCGATAACACTTTCATATTTTCCGATTCTGGTCTCACCTGTTGCCATTTGCCCTTTCCCACCGAAGCCAACACATACAGATGCCCCGATACATTCGATTCAAGGGTCAGGTGAAGGTCCGCCCATCTCCCTGTAAATTGCTTGATATCAACCGCTTCAGTTTTGTCATCCGCTGCCCGCCTAACAAAACCATATCGAATCCCTCTCGATTGACTCTGTGAGTAATTCAGATCGGCCTCTTGGGATTTCTTTAGATCTTGATTTTCTTCTGTCAGTGCCTTGGTCACTTGAGGAGACCTTCCCCCACGAAATTGCTTGGCTCGCCTGCCGTCTAATTCTTCCCCTACCGCATCCACTTGTCGACTTTTCTTGGCAAAATATATTTCTCTGGCACTTGGGGAAGAGATGGAATCTCTTCTTGCTAGTTTATCGGCAAAGGAAGGTGTCCGAGCCAATTGTTTGTTGCCTTTTTCTGTGACCCCTGGAGACGCCAAAGTAGGCTCGCCCCTTTGCTCTTTTTCTTGGACACTTTGAACAATGGCAGACAACGGAGACTGAGACAACGACTCATGAGCTTTCATTCGACGTTCCGTTTTGGCAATTGGTTGTGGGAGACTTTCAGAACAACCTTGTGCTGAAGATTGACGCATGCCTTCCGCAGACTTTGAAGCTTTTGTCTTGATTGATTCCTGGGGCGAAGAAACTGAAGTCGATATGCCTGCAACTCTCTTCGGTTGGCTTTGGTCATTTTCCTGTGGATCCAGGACTTGCTCCTTCATTGCAATGGCTTCAGAATCTTCAGACCGCAATATCTCTTCATTGTTTTCGCTGTCTTGATCTTTGGACACAGAACCTTCCATGTATTGTTCCTGCTCGACCAATGGACCCCAGTCTTTCTTCATTTGCCAGCCAAAGATAAGAGCGAGACCCATGGCTGCGATACTTCCAGCCCAGGCGAGGAAAGATGGTTGGCGGAACCAGCTAAGCGACGGACGAGAAGTGTTGCCCGTCTCTGGCGAATTCTCCGAGGCTTGAAGACTGGCCAGGATTCGCTGACGTGCATCAGGATTGGCCAACAGGGCTTTCAACGCCTCTTCGTCTGCTAACGCCTCAAACAGCGGCTGATCCTGAAGGGCCGCTTCGAATAATTGGCGCTTCTCCTCTTCGGTCAGCGTATCAGTGGCATATCCACCCAGAATCTGTTCCCAAGACTTTGTCATCAGCCAACCGCCTCTTTATTTGGACTTTTGCCCTTTCCTTGGAGAGGAATGGTCTCCCACTGTCCTCCCATCAGGGCCAAAAGTTGCTTGCGGCAACGGGAATCCCAGGTATAAATCGTATTGATAGACCGCTCCCCAAGAATGTTCATGATTTCTGGGAACGAATGTCCTTCCAATTTCAAACGAAATATTTTTTGGCACCGTTCGCCTAATTGTTGAAGCGCGCCAATCAATTGCGTCACCCGTTCCTTCTGTTCTGCTTGCAGAGATGGATCATCCTGTGGATCGACAAGTGGATGATCGTCTACCGATTCTTGATTGTATTCACCCCGTCTCAAGGTTTTTCTATGCTGATCCAGCATTTTAAACCGCAAAATTTGAAATGATAAGGGAACCAATTCGATTAATTCCGTCACATGCGAATATTTTTCGTGCAAGACCATCAACACATCTTGTGCTAAATCTTCGGCTCCATCCCTTACCCCACGAGATGTCGCAAATGCTTGAATCCTTTCACGAAGTTGCCGTAATATTTCCTCACGGGTTAGGTCCGCCACTTATTCACCGCACATTCCAATATGATTAAATTCTCAAACTTCGGTTGTTCAAAACTATGCCATTTGGGGGAGCTTCCACGAACTACCTGCCCACTCAATTTCTGGAAAGTTTCCCCATGATCTGCTCTGCTGCGAGTTGATAGCCTTCACCCAATTTAGTTTTCAACAAACTCGCTTCTCGCCAAGCCCACTCATCAAACTGGTATTCCCCCTGCTCAATCTCAATAATTTGTTTCGCCACCCTTCGGTGTTGATTGTCAAAAAATATCACACGGATATTCCACAATAAGGTGAGGGCCTTGGGATTCAATTTTGATTTCGTAAAGAGTCCAACCTGGATGGGTTCAATTCTCATAAAGCCGCTGTATGGTTGGTCTTCCACTCCAAACCTCACCATGCTTAGGGTTGCGCCATCCATAACTTGGGAATTTTCAATAGGGGTTTCCCCATTCCCCCCTCTTTCTTCCTGGCTAATCAATCGCTCCCAAATCCCTTGAACCACGCGGTCTTGAGCAATAAGAATTTCTGACGGGTGCGGAGATGATACGAACGGAGCAACCATTCCATACGCGGCACCAATGCTGACTCCTCCAATAATGCCTCCTCCACATAACACGAGAAAGGCCAAGCCGACGGTCGCATCGCCCCCATTAACACTCATGTGCCGCCTACCAACATGGCCACCCCACAATCCACAAAATTCTTCCCCTACCTCAAATCCTGCAACAGCCCCATACCACATCCCCTGAAAAGCTTGTACAAGAATTCCTTTGTCGGCTTTTGGGTTGAGGTGAGAAGGGAGAGTGAGTGGTTCCAAAGTACTAGCTGATACGCCAATTAACCCAATATTCGTTCGAAAAAATGAGTTTTCCTTCACCAAGAAGGTGATCCGAGAAACACTATTGATTCTGTGAGACGTGCAACCCGAAAATCCCAGGATTAGCGAGAAACAAAGAGAAAGGATAAGCCATCTGAAGCCTGTGAATGGCTTGCTCATGAGATTAGAGCGAGGCTAAATACACCGCGATTCCAAGGACCGCTAGACTAAGCAAGAGAATGGCATGTTGGACCCACACCACCTTTCCGGCAAACAATAGGGGTGACGTTTCTGCCCGTTGGCTTTTCCCGATGGCTCCATAGGGGTCAAGAATGAGATCGTGAATGAAAATCAAGCCCGCCACAATGGCAAACACAAAGAGCTTGAACATCATGATGAGCCCCCAGCTCGTTTCAATCCGCGTCGATCCACTCTCCTCCAGCAATTGCGACGCCCCCGTAAAGACAAGCACCATGAGGCTCACCCAGCCCATCGTTTTGAAACGCTGTCCTATATTCTTGGCCACCACAAGGGCCTCTTTCGACGGAGCCTTGGCCTTACCTTCAAGAAGGCTAGGCTTCACCGTAAATTGATAAAACAACCATCCGCCGATAAATGTAATAGCGGCCAATAAATGTATCCAGGTCACCACGTAGGCAGGCATTGTTTCTCTCCTTATCGCGTCTCACACACAAACTTTTTCATCATACCCACTAGCCCCATGAAAGACCACTCTCTCACCAGGTACCTCCCTTCAAAATCTTATTCGCCACATGACGTTTTGCCATCACCGGTTCCTTTGTCTTCAATCGCCTCATTATTCGCCTCAAACCTTCAACTAGCCTGAGGTACTCTGCCATAACCTTGAGAGGACCCTTCATCTCGAATAGCCACCTCACATTACTCTTCATTCGACTCTTCCTTGCTGTTCAAGAATTGTACTGACTTCTTCCTCGCAGCTGGTTGTCCCCTCGATGGCTCTTAGCTCTCTCTCGAAACTTTGGTGACAACCCAGCAGACCGACACTAGGAAAAATTTTCTCCCTTTCTCTTAAGAATACTGGTGCAGATTCCGAAATTTGCTAAACGATGCAGTGCGACGCCCAGTCTAAGAAAGGACGGCAATGAAGAATCGGTCACATAACCTCTTGCCAGGGGGAGCCTTCCTCTTGTTCAGTATATTCCTGCTCATGACCTCCTGCTCAAGTGATCCCATTGTGACCAATCCCACGCCAATTGGGGCCCCAGGAACCCAGGAAGGGATAGCTGGACATGGGTCGACCTCAGAATACTTTATTCAAGGCGGAGATATTCTAGATATTAAATTTTTTTATAACCCTGAATTGAGTGAAAAAGTCAAAGTTCGGCCTGACGGGCGGATTGCTCTTCAATTAATTGACGAAGTCATGGCCGGAGGACTCACTCCGAATGAACTCAAGGGGACCCTCACCAAGGAATATTCTAAGGAGGTGCGAGATCCTGCCATCACCATTATTCTAAGGGAGTTCACTGGAAATATATTCGTTGACGGGGAAGTAAACAAACCTGGCCAATATTCGCTTGAGGGAAATCTCACCCTCTTACAGGCGATTGCCCGGGCCGGTGGAATGAAAGAAGAAGCTTGGAATGAGGCCATCGTCATCCGCCGACTCAAAGACCAAACTCCTTTGATTATGGAGCTTGCCCTTGAGGCGGTGATTAAAGGTGACGATTTCACTCAAGACGTTGGTCTTCTCCCCTATGACATTGTCTATGTCCCTCGATCCCCAATTTCCAACGTCAACCTATGGATCGCGCTGACTCCTACTCCCAAGATATTCACTCGTTGAATTTCCAACTTTGTTGCACCGCCCATTTTTCAAAATCACTTTCTTTGTACAAATCCTTTCAGGGAATAAATTTCAATCAATCGTGCCATAACCAGGACGAAAGAGATGAAAAACGATTCGGCCCCATCAGACCATATCTCATTCCTCAAAGTTCCTTCCTCATTCCAAGTTTACTTGATGCTGGGCTGCAAATCGATCACCGTAGATGACGCACCATTTTGCTTCAACGAAGAATCTGAAGACTCTGCTAACGAAGCGCGCACTTGTTCTTCAATCCAGCGGTACGTTGAGGCTAAGCCTTCTTCTAGAGAAATTGCCGGTTCCCAATTTAAGACTTCCCGAAGCTTTGTATTATCTGAATTTCGACCACGGACCCCCTGTGGCCCATCAATATGTTTCTTTTGAATTTTGATTCCAGCTATGTTAGCCACCATGTCCGCCAACTCATTAATGGAGATCAATCGATCTTGCCCCAGGTTTAACGGATGAGGAAAATCAGAATGCATCAATTTGTAAAAACCTTCGATGCAATCGTCAACCAGGCAAAACGAACGTGTTTGTTCGCCATCACCCCAAATTTCAATTTCTGGATTGTTCGTGAATTTTGCCATCGCAACTTTTCGGCACAGGGCTGCCGGAACTTTTTCCCGTCCACCCTTCCAAGTACCGAGGGGTCCAAAAATATTATGAAAACGCACTACTCGGGTCTCGATGCAGTACTGATCTCTATAATGGGTACAAAGTTGCTCACTGATCAACTTTTCCCATCCATAGGCGTCTTGCGGCTGAGCGGGATAGGCATCGTCCTCAGCAAGCGGAACCACATTTGTGGTTGTTTGTTTGTGCTCTGGATAAAT
>JAJDBR010000207.1 GCA_029261275.1 Nitrospirales bacterium | reverse complement strand
ATATTGGAATAATAATCTTGGGGCAAGTTTCAGCCTTCTTTTGGCGTGTGCTCGATTTCCAATTCAGGTTTTTGTGTTTTCTTCAACTGCCGCGGTGTACGGCAATGCGGTGAAAATGCCCATTCAAGAAGATACCGAACTTCTCCCTACCTCCCCCTATGGTGCATCAAAGCTCGGATATGAAAAAGTCTTGCATGCCAGCGCACAGGCCCTGGATTTTCGGTCCATTGCCCTTCGGTATTTTAATGCTTCTGGCGCCAATGTGCAGTGGCAGGTTGGCGAACAGCATGATCCTGAAGAACATCTCATCCCTCGAGTTATCCGAGCCCTACGCTCTGGAAACCCCGTCCAGGTATACGGAAATGACTATCCCACGCCTGATGGCACCTGCGTTCGAGACTACATCCATGTCACAGACCTTGCCGAAGCTCATGTGAAGGCCATCGAAGACGGCAACCTCATGGGGCAGCATAATTTCAATGTAGGCACCGGTCATGGCCATTCTGTTCTCCAAGTGATCCAGGCCATCGCCGCACGGCTCTCGGTCACGCCAACAATTGACATCCATCCCAGGCGCCCCGGTGACCCGCCTCAGCTCGTAGCTGATCCCTCTGCTTTGATTTCAAAATTAGGATGGCACCCCACATTTTCTTCACTTGAGGAGATCATTAATTCGGCAGTGGAATGGGAATTCGCCCATCGCCCATAGTTGCCTTTGGCTCTCAATGAACATGGTCATTCTACCCATGGCCATCGTGATCTTGTCCTACTGCCCTCCATCCAGAAACGCATCGACGGCTTTCTGAATCGTTTCTTGAATCTGTTCGCAATGCGTCGCATCACGGATCTTTTCACCTGAGGCAATGGTCACATAAAAGACATCAACCACCTGATCTAATCGTGTCCCGATTCTGGCCATATGGATAGACAGGTCTAACTGTACTAATGTTTTGCCTAACACGAATAAAAGGCCTGCTTTGTCATCCGCAAAGACATCAATCACCGTGTAGGAATCCGACGCTTCATTATCAATGAGGACTTCGGTTGGACGACGTCCAGTAGGGAACTGAGGACCAAACGTCAGGCGGCGGTGGCGTTCAAAGACTTGTTCAACCGAAGATTCTTCTTGAACAACTGCCTGAATTTCCAGGGAGACTTCCTCTAATTTTAAATCCGAAGGCGGCATTTCCCCATCAGGGTCATTAACCGAAAATATATCTAGCGCCGTCCCATCATCTAGAGTCATAATCTGGGCATTCAGGACGCCTAAACCCAAGGCAGCCAGAACGCCGGTAACTTGCATAAAGAGACCTGGCTTCGCTTGTGCTCGCGTAATCAGGGCATATTCCGACACACCCAATTCTCCGTTGAATCGCCCTTCAACATGTGTCGGCGTTGAGGACAAATTCCTCATGGCGAGAAGATGTGCGGCCATTTGTTCAGGCGGCGTGGAGGTCACATACCAATCAGGAAGTTGTGAGAGTGGTTTATCTACCCATGACGACCAATCAGATTGATGCCTCGAGGATTCCCCTAATTGAATGGCCATCGCATTCAGGAGAGATTTTCGAGCGGCGGGTGAAAGGGCGCTTTGCCCGCTGGTTGTTGCAGAAGATAGCTGCCCTTCTACCATCACTTCGTATGTGTTGGAATAAAGTTCACCCAGCAGGGATTCCTTCCATTTGGTCATGACTTCAGGTCCTACAGCGGAAATATCTGCGACAGTCAGAATGAACATTTTTTGAAGGACCGGTACGGTTACCATTTTTTTTGCAAACGCCTGGATGATCTTCGGATCATTCAGATCTCGGCGAAAGGCCGTATGGGACATGACTAAGTGATGAAACACAAGAAAGGCCAGGACCTCTCTTTCATCTTGTGACAGCCCCAACCGATCAGCTGTTTTATGGGCCAACTCTTGTCCGACCTTACAATGATCACCAGGTCTGCCCTTACCTAAATCGTGCAGCAGCAAAGCCAAGTGCAGAATATCCTTGTCCTCAATCGTCCCATACACCTCACCCATGATCCCTTGAGCGTCAAGTAATCGCTCGGCCTCTTTGACGGCTAATAAACTATGCTCATCCACCGTATACTTATGGTACTGGTTAAATTGCATGAGACCTCGAACTCTGGCAAAGGCTGGAACAAGCTTTTCCAAGAGCCCAGCTTGATGCATCGCCTCTAGCGTCTTCCCGATCCGACCGGGTCGACGTAATATTCCCCGGAAAAGGGAGCTGACTTCGTCTGTTTGAAACCGTTCGTTTGGCACAGTCGCTAAATGTTGCGACAATTCATTTAATACCTGTGAATCAATGGCCACCGCTTGCTCATGAGACAATTCAAAGAACCTCAAAAGTAGGATGGGACTTTCCAAGACCCCCAGTATTTTTTCTGTGGGAATGGTGAGGCGATTATCTTCTCTTCGAAAATGTCCCTCAATCAATGAATAGCGCTTCAATCGTCGCCGAATTCGGTCAACCCAAGATTCCTCATGAGTCTGTTCAAGAAATCGCAAACACCGATCATGCAATCCCGTAGTGTGCCGGAAATATTGTTGCATGAATTGTTCAACAGCCAACAGATTGGGAAGATCGGATAAGCCATAAATTTCCGCGATCTTGACCTGATCATCAAAGGTCAGAATATCCTGTGCCCGGTCTGCCTCTAAGTGAAGAAACGCTCTCAGACGCCACAGAAATTCTTGCGCCTCTTGCAGCACCTGATAATCTTGAAGTGCCAATATCCCTCGATTAGATAGTTCTTGAATAGTTCCGGCTCCATATCGAGCTTGCCCTACCCACTGCACCACGTGAACATCTCGCAATCCACCCTTACTTTTTTTAACATTCGGTTCAAGTAAAAAGACCGTCCCTCCAAATTTTGCATATTCCCGCTGCCGCTCTTCGATTTTATCTAGAACAAATCGTTTATTCTGTCGTTTGATAATTCGTCGATCAAATTTCCTCTGAAATTCCTGAAATACCGCCGCATTGCCTCCCAAAAACCTGGACTCCATGAGAGAGGTGCAAGCAGGGATGTCGGCCTCCCCAATCTCAAGACACTCCGCAATGGATCGAACGCTATGTCCGACTTGAAAACCTAAATCCCACAAATGATGAAAGACGCCTATGGAAATGGCCTGAGCCAGTTCGGCTTGATTCCCTTGGGTCAAGATCATCACGTCAATATCAGAATAAGGTGCCAATTCTCGGCGACCGTATCCACCCATGGCTACTAAAGAACATTCTTGCCAGCCTGCTCGAATTTCAGCATTGCCTTGTTGGATGACTTCACGGAATCTCGCCATTAAGAGCCCATCCATAAAATCAGAAAATACCTGGACGACTTCTGCTCCGGTGGCCCCTTCCATCAATCGTTGATGCATCGCCTCTCGTTGTTCCTTCAGCCCTTGGGAACCAATGGTGGAAGAATTCGGAAAGGAGATGGGATTACCTATTGTCATAAATTTGTCTTCGTCATGAAAAAAAACGAAACATAAATCAATTATCCCTTTGGAATATATCGATTCGTAATCGGCATGCGTCGGTCTTTTCCTAATGCGCGTGCAGTAATTTTTATTCCGATAGGAGATTGGCGGCGCTTGTATTCACTCTGATCAACTAGGCGCAACACCTTTTTCACGACACCTACCGGATAGCCTGACTTCGCAATGGATTTTCTTGACTGATTTTGTTCAATATAGGCCTGTAAAATTGCATCTAACTGAGGGTAGGCGGGCAAGGAATCTTGATCCGTTTGATTCGCTTTGAGTTCCGCCGAGGGAGGCCGAGACTGAATTCTCTCGGGAATACTAACGGATTCAAAATCTCGACCTTGGTAGTCGCTCCGCCATCTCGCCAACTGATACACCCGCATCTTCGTGATATCTTTGATGACGGCAAACCCACCTGCCATGTCTCCATATAGGGTTGCATAGCCCACACTCATTTCGCTTTTATTCCCCGTGGTTAACACCAGATACCCAAATTTATTGGAAAGGGCCATTAAGAGCGTACCACGAATTCTGGCCTGTAAATTTTCTTCCGTTGCATCCTCAGAATACCCTTTAAAAAATGGGCGCAATTCTCGGAGGAATGTTTTAAAAAGGGGGGTGATGGGAAGATTCAGCAAATCCATTCCAAAATTCTTCGCCAATGCCCTTGAATCTTGCTTACTTGCGGAAGATGTATAAGGAGAAGGCATCATGACACCCACAACTTGAGAGGGACCCAGCGCATCTCGGGCGATCAGTGCCGTCAGAGCAGAATCAATCCCTCCGCTGACCCCCACCACAACTTTGGAAAATCCATTTTTTCGAACATAATCCCTGACACCTAACACCAACGCACGATAGATTTCCTCCGATTCCGTCATGGATGATGATTTTTTTTGCACAGATTGGGATAGGGGTTGTGAGGGCGAACGTTTCCACGGAATCCGAAGGAAAGTAATTCCGACTCGTTTTTGGGATGGCGATATCGTTGGCAAACTTTTTGGTTGTGGATCAATTGCGCTAGGAATAGAAAGATCAGTGAGCAGGAGATCTTCTTCAAACCCCTTGGCTTGCGCCACGAGATTCCCACGAGGATCCATCACAAGGCTATTCCCGTCAAAGACTAATTCATCCTGCCCCCCAACCATATTCGTATAGCTCACAAACACACCATGCTCTTTCGCACGATTGGCCAACATTCGTCGTCGAGTGCGTGTTTTTCCGACGTGATAGGGTGAGGCATTAATATTGACAATCATCTGAGCTCCCCCGTCGTTCACTTGGGTACGGACGGGCCCATCGGCAAACCAGATATCTTCACAAATAGTGATGCCGATCCTGACCGATCCAAGGCAAACAATCGGATTGGCTCTTCCTTCTTGAAAATACCGCTGTTCATCAAATACCCCATAATTGGGGAGCTGGTGCTTCGCATAGCTCACGACTAATTGCCCCTTGCCAAAGACCCATGCAACATTCAAGGGCTTCTGTCTATCGGAAGGATCCTGGTCATCAGATTTTAAAAAGGGCTTCAACTGTTCATCCCGTGGATTGGCCACGCTACCCACCACAGCCAAAAGACCGTTTGAGGCGTTAGCTATCCGAGCCTGCATGCGATGCACATCGCGAAGAAACTGCGGCATGAGAAGCAGATCTTCTGGAGGGTATCCCGATACCGCTAATTCAGGAAACACGACGACATCAGCTTTGACCTTCTTGGCTTCACGAATCCATCGACAAATCGCGCGAGTGTTTGCCCCAAGATCGCCGACGACCGCATTCATCTGCACCATGGCCAATCGTACGTTCATCATAAAAAAACGTCCTCTGTCCCGAAAGGAACCGAGGACGACATTGTCCTATTCATCCATTTGATTTGACCAGGCAACGTCGTTGTCGCCCCTTTCAGTCATTATACAAGTGCCAGAACCTCTCTTCAATCAACCCCCGACCATACAGAAATTCATCCGTCCACGGTGCCCTATGCTTGGGTGGCCTACTGAAGTTCTTCTGCGAGAATGATGGCATCGGCAATTTCACGCATGGATTTACGCAAATTCATGCTCTGCCGTTGCATCAAGCGAAAAGCTTCGGGTTCGGACAGTCCTTTTGATACCATGAGAAATCCTTTGGCTCGCTCAACCTGCTTGCGGACTTCCAGGGCCTCTTGCATTTCAAAAGATTTTTCCATAAGCCGCGTATGTTCGATCGCCACAGCTGATTGGTTCGCAATCGCTTGCAGAGTCTTCGTTTCTTCATCTGAAAATAGGTGATGAGTGGAGGTATAGACATTGATGACCCCAATGACGTTATTCTTCATCAACATGGGAACGGATAACAGCGAATGTAGCCCTTCTCGTTTTGCCAAATCTCGATAAAAATATCCACCTTCTGCCGTGACGTCTGGCACATACACCGGGCATTGTTCCTGTACGGCTCGCCCACTCATGCTTTGCCCTACTTTCAACGGAGGTTTTCGTCTATAGGCATCGCTCAAACTCTGGGTCGCCGTAATCCGTAATTCCCCTGAATCTTGGTCGACCAGCATGATGGAACAAATTTTCGAGCTCATCAATTGGGCAGTCATCGTCACAATCAATTGCAAGACATCTTCAATCATGCGATTCGATGCCACCGTTTCTGAGACTTGAGAAAGCGTGGCCAGACGACGTGCCTTTTCCCGCATGTCATCATACAAGCGGGCATTAGCAATGGCTCCGCCCACCTGATTCGCAATGGTCAACAGTAATGCCAGCACTTCTTCGGTATACCGTTTGGATCGCTTATGTTGCACATTGATCACCCCGATAATTTCGCCTTTACTGATAATCGGAACTGACAGAAAGGCTTGATAGCGATCTTCCGGCAATCGATGAAAAAACTTAAAGCGCGCGTCATCGCTGGCATTTCGTGGAATGACAACCGGCACTTTTTCCCGAGCCACCCATCCGGTGATCCCTTCGCCTAACCCGATGGAAATCCGACCGATTAGTCGGGGATGCGGATTCTTTGAGGCACGCAAGATGAGCTCTTCTTTGGTTTCAGAAATGAGATACAACAAACACGCATCCGCTTTTGTGACTTCAACCACCACTTCCACAATTTGCTTCAAGACGGTGGCCTGTTCCAGAGTACTACTAATCGATTCGCTGATCCGGTGGAGAATTTGCACTTCACGAGTGCGTTCCCGCACTTGTTGCTTCAATTCCTCGCTGGTCAATTGCTTGGCACGTGCCATATTATTTCTTCCTTGCCGACCCTGAAGGAGATGGAGATTTCCGAAGCCCAGTCGTTGCCCTACTCGAAGACGGTTGCTGAATGGAAAACCATTTCCGTAAGGAATCTCGAACTAAGGGCACCACACTCACGTCACCGATTCGTTTCGGTAGCACACAATGAATATCCCCTTTGACGACTTTTTTATCATGTTGCATGGCCTGCCAAAGATCCAGAAATTTCATTTTGGGTATGGCATTGGGTAATCCGACCCTTTTTATGAGATCATCCTGCCGTTCGACCACATCTTTTGAGCACATGCCGAGATATTGTGCCATGGAAGCTTCTTGAACCATCCCAAGGCCCACCGCTTCTCCATGAATCCATTTTCTATAATTTCCCCAGGACTCCAAAGCATGGCCCACGGTATGCCCATAGTTCAAAATTCGTCTCCTGCCTGATTCACGTTCATCACCCGTCACCACATCGGCCTTAATTTCACAGCATCGACGAATGATGTGCGGCATGACATCGTCAGACTGTGCTCGAAGTCCTTCAACATGTTGCTCGAGATATTTAAAAAATTCTTTGTCCGCAATCATCCCGTATTTAATCACCTCAGCTAAACCAGCAATCCATTGGCGCGAGGGAAGAGTTTTAAGTACATGTGGATCAACGACCACAATTTTAGGCTGATAAAATGCGCCTATCAAATTTTTCCCTTGGGAATGATTGACTCCCGTTTTCCCACCGACACTCGAATCTACTTGGGCTACAAGGGTCGTCGGAACTTGGACAAAGGGAATTCCTCGCAGATAGGTCGACGCCGCAAACCCCGCGACATCACCGGTGACACCCCCACCTAAGGCCAAGATGAAATCCTGGCGTTCCACACGTTGCATAACAAGTGCATCAAGAATTTTGGCCAACCACTTCAGAGTCTTCGCCTGCTCCCCGTCTGGAACGATGATGAAGAACGGGGAAAACCCAGCTTGTCGTAACGCCCGTTGTACCGGGTGACCGTACAATTGATTAACAACAGGATTAGTCACGATCCCAACACGACCAGCGCATCCAGCACGTTGGAGCACTTGTCCAAGTTGACTCAATATGCCGGGCTGAATCACTATTTCATAGCTCCGATCACCTAAAGCAACCGGAACACGATTTGAAGCGGGAACAGTCTTCATCGGTAGCAGGGCGTGTTTAAAGAACCAGATAAAGGCAGGATATACTTTTCATACACAAACACACATAAACGAGGGATTAATCAAAATGAACGAACATACTCTTGATAGGCTTCATAATTGCGCTTCATTTCTTCTACCGTGTCTCCTCCAAATTTTTCGATAAGCGCATTGGCCATCTCATAGGCGATGACCGCTTCACCAACGACGCCGGCGGCTGGCACAGTACAAATATCGGATCGTTCAACGGTGGCTTTAAAGGATTCTTTTGTTTCAATATCGACACTGTCTTTCGGAGTATATAACGTCGCTATAGGCTTCATTGCCACTCGTACCACAATAGGTTGTCCGTTTGTAATACCGCCTTCCAACCCACCCGCATTATTAGATTTTCGAATGAATTGACCGGCTGATTCATCGAAATATATATCATCATGGACTTCAGATCCATACCTACGTGCAGACTCAAAGCCCATGCCAATTTCTACACCTTTCATCGCTTGAATACTCATGGCAGCCATAGCCAGTCTAGCAGTCAGCCGCCGATCCCATTGCGCATAGGTTCCCAATCCGATTGGAGGATTGGTGACGACGACTTCAAAAATTCCTCCAAGGGAATCGCCCTTGTGCTTGGCCCCACGAATATGCTCAATCATTTTTTTTGCGGCTTCAGGGTCAGGGCACCGCACGTCTGATTGTTCAGCTTCTTGATACGCCGCTAACGGATCAGCCTGACTAGGTGCCGCCACACCACCAATGTCCATGGTATAACTCACCACCTGCATATCAAATTGCGCTAAGAGCGACTTGGCAACTCCGCCAATTGCCACACGAATCGCCGTTTCACGTGCACTCGCTTTTTCTAGAACATTCCGAATATCCCGATGCCCATACTTGATGGCCCCAACCAAATCAGCATGGCCCGGACGTGGACGGGTGACAACCCGCTCTGTTGAAGGCGTCCCTGGCTCTGAAGCCATGATCTCTTTCCAATTTTCCCAATCTTTATTCCAAATGAGAAGCCCTAAGGGGTTGCCCAATGTTTTGCCTTTTCGAACGCCACAAATAAATTCGATCCGGTCTTTTTCAATGCGCATTCGTCCGCCTCGTCCATACCCACCCTGCCGACGGATAAGATCGGCGTTAATAGCATCAGCCGTCAGAGGTAACCCTGAAGGCACCCCTTCAATCACCGCCATAAGCCCTCTTCCATGGGATTCCCCTGCATTTAAATATCTCAACATAACAATCCTTACCGTTAATAAGAAGAAGACCCTATTTTACTTAGGATTTATTGCTTGCTGTCGACCCCAAGCGGGGTGAGAGATTATGAAGGTTTTTCCGGTCTTTCTCAACCAGAATTTTCGGGGAAATTGCCAAGAGTCTCAAAGGAAAGGATAAATGCCTTTGGCTCGGAAAGACCTTTTCCTGAAGTCCCGGAAGACGAATGCTCCAAAAGCACTTCTCCCTTACCGATTGTTTTGATTATCCATCCTGATCGAGCCACTTCCAACCCAGATCTGATTAAAACGCGCTCTTGGGGAGCAACCTGAATGACAGCCTGACGCCCATACCGCCCTTCAATGATTCCCAATAATTTCCAATTGGGATTGTTTATCACGGGGGTCGGTGTGATAGTGGGAAGCTTGAAATGTTCCTTCTTCGATGAGGCTGAAATTACCCGACGCTTTTTAATTGGCCTAAAAGGATCACGCTGTTTTCCCAAGTCACCCGTAGATTGGATGCGTTGAAGCACTCCAACGGCAGCACTTGAATCGATAGCAGGCTTTTGGGAGACTTCGCCTGCTTCAACAGGGGGGCTTAGAAAAACATAAAGGATGCCTCCCACAATCTGTAACGTGATTCGACACATCAACATATTGGCTCTTCTAACTAAAGAATCAATGACTTGTTTTTGGAGCACGGTGTCTTCCTTGGCCATCCTTAACTCCACATCAAGATGCTATGTTTTTAGCATTTCCTTCGTCTGTTGAAAGTGATGAGACGCGACACCTTTGATCGTAAAATCGGTCGTCACCAGAGAAGTACTATTGGCATCGTGTTTCCTGATAAGCACCAGAGGATTGATGTTTTGAACCCATGATAGCTTCAATAATTCATCTAAAAACTGAACCGTGCCATAAAAACTTCCCTCAACTCTCACGATAATATCGAGAGGTACCTCAGACTGTTCCTTTTCAACTAATTTTTGTTGCGGCTTCCAAAGACGAACGGATACCCCCGTTCGTTTCCCAATATCCACAATTTCTCTTCGAACGGCCGGTGGCTCAGCCCCCACAGGTAATTGCTGAAATTTTGAGGGAACCTTCTCACGTAAAAGAGACACCTCCCTTTCCACATCCTTCAATGACGTGATGCTTTTGATAGACTCCTTATTCTTCTTACTCAGACCCGCTATCTCGTGAGTTAACACGGTGATGGAATGATCGAGTGAGCTCCAAACCAAGCTTTGCATCCCTAACACAAAGAGAGCAACAGCCGATCCAACGATGACGAAGCGCTGCCAAGTTGGAGCTTCCTTCCACCAGTGAATCATGTGGACACCTGTTGGTTCAAAGTAAAGCGAATCATAAAGGAAAATGTTTTTCCGCTTTCCTTTTCATTTTTTTCAAGAATTTCAACAACGGGTAAAGAGGTAATCAACTGGTGGTCCTCCAATGCATCAATATATTTCCCAATGTCGTTGAGTGCTAACGATTGCCCTCGCAATTCCACAATCTGGTCCAACATTTGAACGCGGTCCAACCAAATCTCAAGGCCATCAACACCCCGACTGACTCCATTTAATAAGACCAGGGGCACCATTTTTTCATTGCTTCGTGTATGCAAGGCTTCAAAAGCATCACCTAGTAGTTGCTTTTCCTTCTGATA
Source organism: Nitrospirales bacterium (assembly GCA_029261275.1). Classification (GTDB taxonomy): domain Bacteria; phylum Nitrospirota; class Nitrospiria; order Nitrospirales; family UBA8639; genus Nitrospira_E. The sequence continues at coordinate 22,261 of JAJDBR010000207.1, read as the reverse complement.
CTGTTCTAGAAGACTCAAGGTTGCTTGAACCTTATCTAGATATTGCCTTTGGACATGTCTCTCTTGGATCAATTTTTCATACTCTACTTGTTGTATTTGAGTCCACCACCAACTCGCCACTCCAATTCCCAGACAAAAGACCATGCCTACCCATCCGTAGCAACGAGCTGATACTCCATTTTTCATGGCCCGCTTTCGAAACTGGCGAGCTAGATTAATTTGAATCATGAGTAAGCACTCCACGCAATGCGACACCAACTGCGACACCCATCAGTGGAACCGATTGTTGAAAAACGGGATCTTGTTGAAGGGCTAGTGGAACTATTATGGACTGAAAGGGATCGAGTAGTTGAACGGAAATTCCTAAGGAAAAAGCCAATGTAGTTGCCATTTCTGGCACCACCGCATATCCACCAGAAAGAAGGATCCCTCTATCGATGCCACCTTTGGAGGAGTCCGAGAAGGATTCCACAGTTTCACCAATTTGTTCTCGCGTTTCTTGTAAAAATTGTTGCAGAAGAAGTGTCTCTGACGCCCCAATTTTTTTTGTTGCATCCAATGAAATTTCAGGCTGCAACAACTGATCAAGGAGATCTTCATACCATTCTGCTTCATAGGCTACCTTTCGAATAAAGGCTGGCTCACCTTGGACAATCACCACCATGACCATGCCCGTTGGCCCAATATGAGCGAGCAACCAATTCCCTTTCTTCCCATAGTTGTAAGTCACTAAATTGATGAGAGCAAAAATATCCACATCCACAAATCGAACAGTTACCCCACCTTGACGAAATGCCTCTACCTGGCGTTCCACACATTCCTTTTTGGCGACAACGAGAAAATGTTCAGGTTGGTTGATCGTGCCCTCAGGTGAAGATTCTTGATGGTAGACATCCCAGAATACGTCTTGAACATCAAACGCAATATACCGGTCAAGTTCCAATGCTAGGTGATCGCGAAGGTCCTCCTCAGACATAACAGGAAGATTTATTTTCTTAATAAACACTGATGGGCCAGATAAAGCGGTTCCTATAATACTGAATGGAACCGTTACTCTTTTTTGTATGGCCTCAACCAACTCCGTATCAGAGGGTTCATCTTGTAACAACTGCTTATTAACAGGATGCAGTGAGAAGTCATGTAACGTCAGCCCATTTCGATCTGACTGTAAAGTAAGGGTTTTGGTCAGTCGAGACCCCCAATCAATCCCAAGAGCCAATGGCGCACTTCCCAGAAGACCCTTGGCTTTAAGAACTGCCCCTCGCCAACTATATTCTCTCCAAACAGTCATGGTTGCATTCTTTCTTTGTCTCTAGTTGTATCTGCGTGGAATTCCCCTATGCCATTACTCATTATGATGTCGTGTTTCTACCTAGTTGTGATTTTGACCCAATAACTTGGATCAGGCCAGACTCATCCCAGAGGAAAAACCAGAAACGAACACCAACGATGTTGTATGGTTAGGAGAGATTGCGGAATGACTGACAGGCGAGTTAACGGGCAGGAAGAGATTTCACTAAACAGGGAAATCGAATTTTTCAAAAATTTGATCGGATACCAGTCATCACTTTATGCAGAATCATTTTTTTCCTGTTGAATTTCACGATGACGCAAAGTGACTTCATATCCTAAAGTCTTCAGGACGTCCTTCATGTGTATTGCCATGGAAACCGAGCGATGTCGGCCTCCAGTGCACCCAAAGGCAATAGTTAAATAACTGCGTTGCTCCCGCTTAAATAATGGAAGCAAGAATGCAAATAATTCTCGCAAATGCCCCAAAAAATCTTTGCCTTCTTGATTATCAAGCACAAACTGTTGAATCTCGACATGCTCACCCGTCAACGGTTGAAGATCTGGAACAAAATGTGGATTGCGAAGAAATCGGACATCAAAGACTAAATCAACATCAACAGGCACTCCGAACTTATACCCAAAACTTAACAGGCTGATTTTAAGGGCTTGCGTGGCATCACGTTCTTGATAATGTTGAATCATCCATGATTTTAAGTCATGGACGGAAAACTCTGATGTATCTAATACCTGATGAGCGCGATTTCGGAGACCTTGTAGGCGCTCCCGTTCTAATTGAATCCCCTCAATAACAGGCCGTTGTGGGAGGAGGGGATGGGGACGACGCGATTCAGAAAACCGTCGAACCAAAATATCATCCTGGGCTTCCAAAAAAAGTAGTTCCACTTGGCAACCATTCGTTTGTAAAGCCTCTAAATTACTCAACAAGTCGTCAAAAAAGGCGCGCTCACGAATATCAATTCCCAACGCCACTTTTTTCACATCTTTGCCTGGCTGAGTGCATAATTCCGTGAATTTCTGAAAGAGTGCTGGAGGAAGATTATCCACACAAAAGAACCCTAAATCTTCTAAGCATTTGAGGGCTTGCGTTTTGCCAGACCCCGAGGTCCCCGTCACCATTTTGAATTGCAGTGGCAAGGCATCATTCTCAGTTGGATTGGGAGAAAGCTCAGTAATCATCATAGTACTCCTGAAAGAACCAGCAATTGTCCAACATTAATTAGAGGTTTAGCAACGTACAAATGCCCCTAATTTCATCACACGATCTATCACTTAAAACTTCAAATTACACCCTACTTAGTCAGAATAACTACGAAACATCAATTAAGTAGGAATCCGTTTTCGCTGGCTGGCAGAAGCAATATGCAGTTCCGCGCGGTATTTCGCTACCGTTCGACGCGCAATGAGAATGTTTTTCTGTTTGAGCCTAGAAACAATCTCTTGATCTTTTAGCGGATTACCAGACTCTTCCTGTGCAACCATTTCTCTGATCATTTCCCGCACGGTGACAGAAGACATATCCTCACCACGATTATCCGCTCGCTGGATTCCAGCATTAAAAAAGAACTTCAGCTCTAAAATTCCTTGAGGACAATGGACATACTTATTGGTCGTCACACGACTAATGGTCGACTCATGCATCCCAACATCATCCGCGACTTGTTTCAAAACCAACGGACGAAGATACTGAATCCCTTTTTCTAAAAATGCCTCTTGGAATTTAATCAGACTGGTTACCACCTTCACAATGGTCTTATTACGTTGATCGATACTACGGATAATCCACTGTGCCCCTTTGAGTTTCTCTTCTAAGTACGTTTTGGTTGTACCAACATCTTCCCCTGAATTCGAGAGTAAGCGCCGGTAGTAGGGACTAATCCGCAAGCGAGGAAGTCCGTCTTCATTCAATAAGACCACCCATTCTCCTTCATGTTTCACCACATAGACGTCAGGAATAATAATAGAATTGCTGTCCATCGAAAATGGACGCCCGGGCTTCGGTTCCAACCCTTCAATGACATGGACGGCATCATAGACCTCATCCAACGTCACATCCAATGCTTTAGCCACCACTTGATAGCGTTTTTTTTGGAGATCGACCAAATGGCTTTTGATGATTGAGGAAACCACTTCCATGGAAAACACAGCAGGAAAGGTTTTCTCTATACCCGTCTCATCCTGGCGGAGAAGTTTTAATTGCACCAACAAACATTCTTCCAAATTCTTCGCAGCGACTCCTGGAGGGTCAAAGGTTTGGATCTGCTGAAGTACCTGCTCAAGTTGCTCGAGAGGGCATTTGGCATCCTCTTGTAATTCTGACAAGACCACACGTAAATATCCATCTTCATCCAGATTCCCAATGATCAATCGCCCGATATCTCGCTCAGGACCTTCAAGGGAAGATAAGCGAAGTTGCCACTCCAAGTGCTCTTCAAGCGAGGTTGGTTTCGTTAAGGTCTGTTCGTAAGAGGGAAATTCATCATCTCCTGCTCCAATTTGATCACGCTGTGCGGGGCGCCAGTCATTCCCTAAAATATTATCCCATTCTTCAGAAGTGAGCGGCTCACTTTCCTTAGCTGGCTGATTTTCATCAGTCTCTCCAGATCCGGCACCTTCGGCCTCTAGTTCTTTGGCTTGCTCACTTCCTTCTTCTGCCGTGGCGGTTTCTTCCTCTTGAGTCTCTAACGTAAGATCTTCCAATAGTGGATTTTCGACTAATTGTTGAGCTAGATTTTGTTGTAGCTCCAATCGTGACAATTGCAACAGCTTTATAGCCTGCTGGAGCTGAGGAGTCATCACCAGCTTTTGTGAGAGACGAAGATCTAAACGAAGGTCCATAAGAGAAAATTCATCCTACGTTAGGGGGTCATTCTAAAGCGTTCACCCAGATACACCGCCCTGGCCTTGGGACTATTTACAATCACCTCCGGAGCGCCACTCTCCAGAATCATACCCTCACTTATTATATAGGCTCGGTCGGTAATGGAAAGCGTGTCTTGCACATTATGGTCAGTGATGAGAATACCAATATTTTTCTTCTTCAATGTGGTAAGAATATCTTGAATATCACCGACAGCAATGGGGTCAATCCCAGCAAAAGGCTCATCAAGTAAAAGAAATTTTGGTTTCGTGGCTAAGGCTCGGGTTATCTCTAATCGACGACGCTCTCCCCCTGATAGGGTATACGAAGCATGTGTCCGAAGTCGGGTAAGATTCAGCTCTTCAAGCAGGGCATCTAAACGAACTTTTCGCTGGGCCCTTGAAAGATTCAGGGTTTCTAAGACGGCTAACACATTATCCTCGACTGACAGCCTGCGGAAAATTGAAGCCTCTTGTGGCAAATAGCCAATTCCTCGTCTTGCACGTTTATACATCGGGAGATGGGTGATGTCCTCTTTATTAAGAAAAATGCTTCCTTTATCTGGCTGACACAGCCCCACCACCATATCAAAAATTGTGGTTTTTCCAGCCCCATTCGGACCAAGAAGTCCCACAACTTCACCTCCCAACAATTCCAGATTGACTCCACGGACAACTTGCCGTCCCTTAAAACTTTTTTGTAGATTGGTCGCCGAAATTTCATGAGTGGCATGGGACAAATCCTCAACCATAAGCGGTAAGAGCCTAAAACAAAATATATGGCAATGGAGTGGGTATTGAAAGAACCCACGTGTTGAGAGAATATTTCATATGCAACCAACAAAAACGAGGGATACAACTCTACGCGAATGGCCTCCCTCAATTAAACTATGCCAAAAGTTGTTTGCCTCGGCTAGCAATTTATTGTTCAAAAAAAGGTATTTTTGAAATTTCCTCTACTAATTTCCGTCAGATTCCTCAATAGTCACCCGAGTGTCTCCCTCTACAACACTCCGATTTTCTTTTAAAAACATCGTAATCTTCCGTCCACTAACTCGAGTACCGGCTTGCCACACCACGGGAGATCCACGAAGAATGATCTTTTCTGCCTGTTTATCATAGAGGGCATGCTGACATATCGCCCGGCTTTCCCCTTTTGAAATTTTGACATGACTCTTGGCTTCAATAAACTTGATTTCCTTTTTAGATTTTTGGGAAGGGGATTGCCCAACAGGGGATGAGCCCAGCAAACTCTTTTCCTTGAAATGCACGATCATGATATCGGAATGAACAACCAGCTCTTCCTGAACCATTTTCACATTTTTACGAAAAATAGCCTGATTGGTCTGACTACTTGCTGTCATCGTACTCGAGGTAATGACAGTTGTGGTTTTCGAACTCTCCCCCCACACTAAGATGGGAATGAAGACCGCCCCTACGACCAACGCCAACCCACGAATGAAGACCAACAACAAATGTCTTATGGCGACGACACCTCCGCCCGAACATTATTGAGTAGATGAAATTCGCTCTTCTCAACATCTCCAATTAAACCAATCCCGGAAATGACTAAACCATCACCTTGAATGACCACGGGATCTTCCGTATGAATTTGTCCATCTTCTTCCTTCCACCGGAGACTGTCGGAAAATACTTGGTACCCTGGACTAAACGCCATGACGGTCTTTGAATCATGACTGATCAAGTCAAAATCATTACTAGTCGTATTCATTACACCCTCTTCGGCGGTAATGACCATTTGTTCCTTTTTGAAATCCTGATCAAACAACTGAACTTTCACCGTTTGCAATTTTGCAATATGCTCATCATCATAAACCTTAGCCTGATCTGCCGTGACCACCCATTTTGTCGAACCCGATCGCGTTTGGTGATAAGAAAATCCTTGAATCCAGGCATCTGATCCTTGCTCTTTCTGTAAAGGCACAGAAGCGGTAGCTTGGCTTCTCATTTCCATATGGGTGATCACTCGTTGACCAATAAAAACTGCCATAAGAATAACGCTAATCGTGAGGGTACTCCGAATGAGATAGGTTTTCATTGGGCCTACGTGTCGGTGAAATGGAAAGCCCAGAACGCCAAAAACCCAGTAAAAATGATAGCACAGGGTCTATGGCAAGTAAATGAAATCCCTAGCCTATCAGTTAGGAAGACATAAGGCTACAAAGAGAGAAGAGATGGAAAGGGAAGTGATAGCAGTGTGACAGAACCGTGGATGTTAATGTTCTATTCAGGTGAATCAGTTGTTGCTTGCGAGGCAGAAACCCCTTCGACCAATTCAATAGCCACTAACTTTGCAGCGTCTCCTGGTCTCCGCCTTGTTTTTATGATGCGGGTATAGCCACCATGACGATCAGTAAATCGCTTAGCGACGTCATCAAAGAGCTTCGAGACCGCTTGCTTGGTACGAAGCACACGTAAGGCCCCTCGCCTGGCATGAAGGGTTCCTTCCTTCCCAAGGGTAATAAGCCTATCTGTAATTCCACGTAATTCCTTCGCCTTGGCCTCTGTGGTCTCAATGCGCTCATGCTCCATAAGCGAAGTGGCCAAATTTCTAAACAACGCTAGCCGATGCTTGGTATTTCGTCCTAACTGTCTACCTCGTTTTCTATGACGCACAACAACACCGTCCTTTTAAAAAAGTTCAGGAGTGGGATTCAGTGACTTCACTCACTTTTGTTCCTAATTCCAACCCCATTTCCGACAAAACCTCTTTTATTTCATTTAACGACTTTTTTCCAAAATTCTTGGTTTTCAGCATCTCATTTTCACTTCGCTGAACCAATTCACCAATACTTTTAATATTGGCATTTTTCAAGCAATTAGCTGCACGTACGGAAAGCTCCAATTCATTCACACTCCGAAACAAATGTTGATTGATTTGCAAATTGGCCTCGTCACTACTATCTTCTTGTGTTGGCTCGCCTGTCTCATCTGATGGCAGACAAATATCCAAATGGTCTCTTAAAATACTTCCGGCAGCGGTCACTGCTTCCTGCGGAGTAATACTGTCATCGGTCCAGACTTCCAGGTTTAACTTATCATAGTCCGTTATTCGACCTACACGTGCACTTTCCACGCTGAAATTTACTCGTTTAATCGGGGAAAATACGGAATCGACTGGAATAACTCCAATAGGTAGCCCCTCTTCTTTGTTTCGCTCAGCCGGAACATACCCTCGACCAGGCTTTACAATAAGCTCAATATCTAACGTGGCATCCTTATCCAAGGTGGCAATATGGAGATCAGGATTTAAAATGGTGACTTCAGAGTCAACAGCAAGATCACCAGCTTTTACCTCTCCAGGTCCCTTCTTTGTCAAACGAATGGCCTTGGCCTTCTCTGAATACAGGCGTAATCGTAAGCCCTTAATATTAAGAATCAGGATTGTGACATCTTCCGTGATCCCAGGAATCGTGGAAAACTCGTGATACACGCCTTCGATTTTGACCGATGTTACCGCTGCTCCTGGGAGCGACGACAGAAGCACTCGGCGCAACGCACTTCCCAGCGTGGTCCCAAACCCTCGTTCAAAGGGTTCAGCAATAAACTTCCCATACGTCGACGAAGCCGTTTCTTTTTCCAACTCCAGCTTTGTGGGCAATTGAAAATCCTTCATGCTTGTAATCATAAGGATCGCGTCTCCCTTTCTTGACCCCAAGGCGGTGACATGGACTGTCCCATACCTTCTTTATCATTTTTTCGGTTCACGAACCATCCCGTTCGCTTACCGTGAATACAATTCCACAACAACTTGTTCATTAACCAGTACATCAATATCGTCTTTTGTAGGAAGAGCCTGAACCGTCCCCTTCAATAAATTGCGTTCCATGTCTAGCCAATTGGGCACACCCCGACCTTCTGCAATTTCAAGAGCAGCCTGAACAGGAACGAGCTGTCGGCTTTTCTCCCGGACTTCAATTGAATCTCCCACATTGATGGTCATGGAAGGAATGGTCACCTTCCGCCCGTTCACTAGCAAATGTCCATGATTGACCAATTGTCTAGCCTGACCACGTGAAGCAGCAAAACCAAGTCGATAGACGACATTATCCAACCGTCGCTCGAGAAGACTTAACAAATGTTCGCCGGTAATCCCTTTTCGTCGTACTGCCAAATGATAAGTTTTCAGGAATTGCCGTTCTTGCATACCATATACCCGGCGAAGTTTCTGCTTTTCTCTTAGTTGGGTCCCATACTCAGTCGCTCGAGTTCTCCGAGACTGCCCGTGCTGTCCAGGTGGATAGCTCCGACGTTCAATTGCGCACTTCTCGGTCATGCACCGGGTACCTTTAAGAAACAATTTCACACCTTCACGTCGACACAATCGACAGACAGGCCCTGTATATTTGGCCATAGCCGTTCTCCCCCTATCTCAATGTCTTAGACAAATGATTTACTTAAAATATCGTACAATTAAACGCGGCGGCGCTTTGGAGGCCGACATCCATTGTGAGGTATCGGTGTCACATCACGGATCAAATTGACACGTAAACCAACAGACTGTAGAGCACGAACGGCCGCTTCTCGTCCAGAGCCTGGCCCATTGACATATACATCAACCTGGCGAAGTCCATGTTCCATGGCTTTTTTGGCTGCGACTTCCCCGGCACGCGTTGCGGCAAAGGGCGTGCTTTTTCTTGAACCTTTAAATCCCTGGCTTCCCGCACTTGCCCAAGAAACAGCTCCTCCTGTCATATCAGTAATGGTCACAATGGTATTATTAAAAGAAGCCATAATATGCACAATGCCAACCTGTATAACTTTCCGTTCCTTTTTTTTCCCCTTCTTGACACTCATGAACCGTCCCTTTCGACAGGTTTAGCGTTTCGATTTTCCACCGATGGCACCGCGACGACCTTTTCTGGTCCGAGAATTTGTTTTTGTCCGTTGGCCTCTCACCGGAAGACCCTTCCGATGACGAAGTCCACGATAGGTTCCAATATCCATTAATCGCTTTATGCTCATCGATTGTTCTTTTCGGAGATCGCCTTCGACCTCATAGTCCTGATCAATCGTCTCCCTTAACTTCACCACTTCATCTTCTTGCAAATCTTTGATTCTTGTGTCGAAAGGTACTCCAGTCTTTCGTAAGATATCTCGAGCACGGGCAGGGCCAATGCCAAAAATATACGTTAAACCGACATCAACACGTTTCCCAATTGGAAGTTCTACCCCTGCAATTCTGGCCATCGCTTCTATTCCTTCGTTAAAGGCATTTTTATATTTTGCCTATCAAGCAAACTACTTAGCCTTGACGCTGTTTATGTCGAGGGTTGACACATAGCACCCGAATAACACCTTTTCGACGAACAACGCTACATTTCACACATATTGGCTTCACTGATGCTTGAACTTTCACAATGTTTCCCTCTATTTAAACCGATAAGTAATACGCCCGCGCGTCAGATCATAGGGAGACAGCTCAACAGTCACCTTATCTCCTGGTAATATTCGAATGAAATGCATTCGCATTTTACCTGATATATGAGCTAATAATTTATGCCCATTATCTAGCTTTACTCGAAACATAGCATTTGGCAACGTTTCAGTCACCGATCCTTGCACCTCAATAACGTCTTCTTTTCCCATCAGAAATTATCAAATATCCTCTCTAGGCACAGGCAGTCAGAACGCGAGGAGGCCCCGCTGGCTCAATGGATATCGTATGTTCAAAATGAGCAGAGAGCGAACCATCACTTGTCACTGCCGTCCATCCATCTTCCAACACTTTCACCCCAGCTTTTCCCATATTGACCATCGGTTCAATGGCGAGAGCCATACCAGGCTTCAAACGCGGGCCCTGCCCAGGTTTTCCATAATTTGGCACTTGCGGCTCTTCATGCAACTGACGGCCAATACCGTGACCAACAAAATCACGGACAACGGAAAATCCATGATGTTCAACGTGAGTTTGTATAGCGGAAGAAATATCGGACAATCGCTTCCCCACCACGGCCTGCTCCAACCCCTTAGACAATGCCTCTTCTGTAACTTGGATCAATTTACGAATTGAAGGTTGAACCTCCCCCACCGAAACGGTGACAGCGCCATCTCCATAAAATCCTTCGACAATCGCTCCAACATCCAACCCGATTATATCTCCATCCTTCAACACTCGTTGCGAAGGAATACCATGAACGACTTCTTCATTAAGTGATGCACAAAGACTTTTTGGATAACTTCGATAGCCTTTAAATGCTGGAATCCCGCCATGATCACGGATATAGGTTTCGGTTAACTTATCTAAATCGAGTGTGGTCATTCCAGGCCTGAGTTCTCGGATCAATATTTTGTGACAATCAGCAACAATTTGACCGGCTCGAGATATCAGCTCCATCTCTTCAAGCGTTTTTAGAATAATCATTCTACTCTTGGCTTGGCCAAAAGAGCTACTAATCGATCCTGAACAGCAGGGACCGAGCCTGCCCCATCTAATTCACCGAGAATATTTATGGCTTTATAATAATTAATTAAAGGTGATGTTTGTTCCTGATACACAGTCAAACGCGATTCAATTGTTTCGGGTTTATCATCGTTTCGTTGAATAAGAGATTCGCCGCAAGCGTCACAAATTCCTTTTACTTTTGGCGGAACAGATTCAAGGTGATAGACCGCTTTACAATCTTGGCAGCTTCGGCGCCCACTGATTCGCCTAACAATCTCATCTTTGGAAAGATAAAAATAGACAACCCGGTCCAGGTTCTCTCCCCTTGAAGTTAAATATCTTGATAGTTGATCAGCCTGCGTCACAGTGCGAGGAAACCCGTCAAGCAGAAAGCCTTTTTGGCATTCAGGTGACCCGAGCTTTTCCTCAATCAATCCAATCACCACAGAATCCGGAACTAATTCGCCTCGATTCATATATCCTTTTGCTTCTTTTCCTAGCGTCGTTCCTTTGCTCACACTCTCCCGAAGTAAATCACCCGTTGACAGTTTTGGAATCTTATATTGCTGGGCAACAAAATCTGCCTGAGTGCCCTTACCGACCCCTGGAGGGCCAAGGAATATGACTCTCATGCTGCTATCCGCTTCTCCCTTTCAATGAACCCTTTCCAAGAAATCCATCATAATTGCGCATGAGCATATGATTTTCAATTTGTTGCGCTGTATCCAGACCAACACCGATCACAATCAACAGCGATGTTCCACCAAAATAAAAGGGCATATTCAATTTATAAATGAGCAATTCAGGTATGACACAGACAATCGCAAGATAGATCGCTCCGGCAAATGTAATTCTCGTTAAAACATTATAAATAAAATCAGCGGTCTTTTGGCCAGGGCGAATGCCAGGAATAAATCCCCCATACTTCTTCATATTGTCAGCCATATCGACAGGATTTAATACAACCGCTGTATAAAAAAAGCAAAAGAAAATTATCAGTCCAACATACATCATGGTATATAGCAACGAGCCTGGAGCCAATTGAGCTCCAAATGCCTGCACCCAAGGTACTTGAATGAAACTGGTAATCGTCGCCGGAAAAGCAATAATTGATGAGGCAAAAATGGGCGGTATAACACCAGCCGTATTAATTTTCAATGGAATATGAGTATTCTGTCCTCCATAAACCCGACGTCCGACAACCCGTTTCGCATATTGCACTGCAATCTTTCGTCGCCCACTTTCTAAAAAAACAATGGCCCCCATCACAGCTAACATCACGACGCCAAGCAAGAGCAACAACAAAAGGCTAATTTGCCCAACTTTATATAATTCAAACGTTTGAACAATAGCACCAGGGAGACTAGCAACGATTCCAGAAAAAATGATTAACGATATTCCATTTCCCACTCCACGTTCCGTAATTTGCTCCCCTAGCCACATAAGGAACGCCGTTCCTGCAACCAAGGTAATCACCGTCATAAATCGAAAGTCCCAGCCAGGATCCAACACAAAAGCCCCGTCGTTCATTCCTTCAAGGCCGAGTGCAATACCAAATCCCTGGATAAAGGCAATGCCGATCGTACCATACCGGGTATATTGAATTATGGTTTTCCTGCCTCGCTCACCTTCCTTTGCTAATTTTGAGAGATGCGGGACAACAACGGTGAGAAGCTGAAGAATAATAGAGGCACTGATATAAGGCATGATGCCCAAAGCAAAAATTGTCAGCCTCGATAAAGCCCCTCCTGAAAAAATGTCTAGGAACCCCATAAGGGCTCCGCCACGCTCTGTTAGAAATTTAAATAACTCTTCATTATTTATCCCAGGAGTAGGGATATGTGCCCCAACACGATAAACCGCCAACATGGCCAATGTAAAAATGACCCGGCTACGTAACTCAGGAATTTTTAAGATATTTTGAAGGCTTGTAACAAGCCGTTCAAGCACGGCCAATCACCTTGGCTTGCCCACCCGCATCTTCAATTTTCTGCTTAGCCGAACTACTAAATTTATGCGCCTCCACATTAAGAGGACGGCCAATATCACCCTCTCCAAGAATTTTAATTCGAGAATTCCGACCTTTCAGCATACCCAAATCCCTGAATACGGAAAGATTGAATTCTGCGGTATTTTCTTGTGCGGCAAGAGTTTGAATATTAATCACAGTGTATTCAATTCGAAAAATATTGGTAAATCCTCTCTTGGGCAACCGGCGAGCTAAAGGCATTTGCCCTCCTTCAAACCCGATTTGATTGGCTCGCCCTGAGCGCGCTAGCAAACCCTTATGCCCCTTGCCAGCAGTCTTGCCATGCCCCGAGCCATGCCCACGACCCAGGCGCTTTTTTTTGGTTCTGGAACCAGGGAACGGATGTAAATTGTGGAGTTTCATGAGCCTGATACCTCAATTAGATGTCTAACTTTTTTAACTAACCCTCGAACCTGTGGGGTATCTGGACGAGAAACAGTTTGTCCAATTTTCCGCAAACCCAATCCCCTCAAAACAAGGCGCATTTTGTTGGGATGGCCAATCTGACTCCGCTTTAACGTAATTGATAACTGGGATGGCACGGCCATAATATCTCGCTTCCCTCACACTCTCGTTTGCAATAGGTTAATCATCCAATGACAAGGGGGCATGCCGCATGTCTCTTACTTCCTGAGGGTCACGTAGCTGGCTTAACCCCTGAATAGTTGCCCGAACCGCATTAAATGGATTCCCTCGCCCTAAGGTCTTCGCCACCACATTTTTTGTACCAGCCACTTCCAATAATGACCGAACTGCTCCACCAGCAATTATACCCGTTCCCTGTTTGGCCGGTTTTAATAATATATGCTCACCACCAAAACGACCATGTACTTCATGAGGAATAGAATTGCCCTTCAAGGGAATTCGTATAAGATTTTTCTTGGCATGTTCTACCGCTTTGGCAATTGCTGATGGAACTTCAGCAGCCTTGCCTTTCCCAACTCCAACCCAGCCTTCTCCATCACCAACAACAACCAACGCAGAAAAAGAAAAACGCTTACCGCCCTTCACCACTTTAGCCACGCGGTTAATCACCACCGGCTTGTCTTTTAAATTAAGCTCTTCGACATTTACCCTCACAGTCGTGAATCCTTCCTTTCCTCAAAGCTTGAGAATAGGCTCTATTAGAATTTGAGACCGGCGGAACGCGCAGCCTCAGCCAAAGCCTTCACTCGACCGTGAAACAATCTTCCACCACGATCAAAAACTACAAGCTCAACCGGAATCGCTTTTGCTCGCTCGGCAATGATTTGACCGACTATTTTTGCTGCTTCAATACTCCCACCAGACTTTATGCGATCTTTTAACCCAGGATCACAAGTTGAAGCGGAAACCAGCGTCCTTCCCTCTACATCATCAATGATTTGAGCATAAATATGTGCATTACTTCGAAAGACACTCAATCGAGGGCGAGAAGACAAACCTACAATACGAAGCCGAACTCTTCGACTGCGCTTTCCTAATCTTTTGCGTTTTTCTAAAATATTCACAAAGGGTCCCTATTTTTTCCCAGCCTTACCGGCTTTTTTACGCAGAACTTCTCCAGCATACTTAATGCCTTTATGCTTATACACATCAGGAACTTTTAATTCTCTAATTTGAGCGGCCACTTGTGAAACCACCCGCTTATCAATACCCTTGAGCGAAATCAACGTTTGCTTCTCGACAGTCGCCTTCACTCCTTGAGGAAGTTCCAGCGAAACAGGATGGGCATAGCCAACAGTAAAACTTAAACCATCCCCCTGGATTTGGGCTCGATATCCAACCCCCATCACTTCCAAATCTCGCTGGTACCCTTCCTTGACCCCGACGATCTGATTTGAAATTTCGGCTCTGGTCAATCCATGCATAGCACGCAACCTCACGGAATCGTTTTCACGAGTGAGTGATACGACTCCATTTTCAACTTGGGCTTGTATTCCCGGAGACAATGACCACTCCAATTGACCCAAGGGACCCTTCACGAATACTTGGGCATTATTTACCTTCACCTCGACACCAGATGGAATCGATATAGGCTTTCTTCCAATTCTCGACATAATTACCCTATTAATTACCGCTAAACACGTTGACAAATAAAAAGAGGACTACCACACATGACACAATATTTCACCACCGACATCCATCGTGCGGCATTGCTCATCTGTTAAAAGACCGCGATCAGTGGTCAGAATGGCCACACCTAAGCCTTTCATAACCCTAGGGACTTCACCCTTTCCAGCATATACCCGACAACCCGGCTTACTGATTCGCTTAATGCCAGAAATAAAGGATTTTTTTTGCCGTCCAGGAGCATACCGTAAGGCCACCTCCAGGGTTGGGTGCGCTTCCGTACTGATAGGCTGGTAATCCCTAATAAAACCTTCCTCTTTAAAAATACGGAGAATTTCACCTTTGACACGGGAAGCCGGAATCTTGACCAGGTCATGGCCACGACGTCCTGCATTTTGAATACGTACAAATAAATCCGCAATAGGATCAGTCATCGACATAATGCGAAACCTCTTGTAAAAAATTTTCCTCTAATTAACTAATTACTTTCAAGGAAATTTACCTGGAGACTACCAACTAGATTTGGTGACGCCAGGAATATCTCCCCGCAAACTGAGGAAACGAAAACAAATACGACACATACGGAAACGCCGCAAAAAACCTCTGACCCGACCACAACACGGGCAGCGGTTGTATTGACGAGACGGAAACTTAGGCTCCCTCTTTGCTTTATTCTTAAGTGCTAACCTCGACACTGATACTCCCCTCCCTCTCCTAGGAAGCTCTGAACGGCATTCCTAGATGAGCCAATAAAGCCTTGGCTTCGTCATTTCGTTTGGCAGACGTTACAAAGGTAATATCCATTCCATGAATGGATGCAATGTCATCATATTTAATTTCAGGAAAAGTTAACTGCTCCTTCAAACCCAAGGTATAATTACCACGGCCATCAAAGGCCTTAGGAGAAATACCTCGAAAATCTCGAATACGCGGCAATGCAACGGCTATCAATCTATCCATAAATTCATGCATCCGTGCGCCCCTTAAGGTCACCTTTACGCCAATAGGAATACCCTCACGCAACTTAAACCCGGCAATAGCCTTCTTTGCTCTGGTCAGCACAGGCTTTTGTCCAGTGATTTGCTCAAGCTCCAACGCAGCACTTTCTAGCAATTTTGCATTCTGAACGGCTTCACCCATCCCAACATTTAAAACAATCCGTTCCATGCGAGGCACTTGCATTGGATTTTTAAAGCCAAACTCCTTCATCATGGCCGGCAAGACTGTTCCCCGAAACAACTCCTTAAGCCGCGGAGAATAATCATCAGGAAGAGGAACCGAAGCCTCGGCCTTTTTTTCTTTTGTTTTCTTACTCGACTCTTTTGGTGCAACCTTTGGTTTCATTAACTTTTATCCAATACTTCCGTAGGTGCTTTTTGGTAGACACGAACCTTCCGCCCATCTTCAAAAGTTTTCATTCTAACCCTAGAGGGCTTCTGAACAGACTCACAATAGGCCATCACATTTGATATAGCGATGGTCCCCTCTCTCTCCAAAATTCCACCTTGCTTATTTTTGGCATTGGGCTTGGTATGCCGCTTAATAATATTTAGTTTTTCCACCGTGACCCTCCCTTTCACAGGGAGCACTTCCAAGACTTTCCCAGTTTTCCCTTTTTCTTTTCCGGCGATTACCATCACTATATCGCCTTTTTTTATTCGGTATTTTCCAGCCATCACCATATCCTAAATAACCTCTGGAGCCAGTGAGATGATTTTCATATATTTTTTCTTACGCAACTCCCTTGCGACAGGCCCAAAGATGCGAGTTCCAACTGGATCCCCCTGAGCATTCACAAGAACACATGCATTCCGATCAAATTTAATATGAGACCCATCACCACGACGACGCCCTTTTTTAGTCCGGACTATTACCGCTTTCATTACATCACCCTTTTTAACGGATGCCCGAGGGATTGCCTCACGAACAGAAACAACAATCAAGTCCCCCAAGGACCCGTAGCGACGCTTCGTTCCACCCAATACATGGAAACAGCGAACGCTTTTTGCTCCAGAATTATCTGCAACATCAAGATACGTATAATTTTGAATCATGATCTATTCTCTAATTAAGACTAAATACAAAAAAAATAACACTTTCCTGTTTTATACATCAGGTTTTTTTCACACAAATTTCAGCTACCCTCCAACACTTACCCTTGCTAATAGGGCGAGAATACACAATTTTCACCTGATCACCTATTTTGCATTTACTTAGTTCGTCGTGAGCTTTCATTTTTGTTTTCCGCCTGAGAACCTTCCCATACAGTGAGTGGCGCTCTATACGAACAACTTCGACCACTACAGTCTTTTGCATCTTATCACTCACCACTTTTCCAAAAAGTGATCGAGGGACGACTCTTAATTCTGGCATAAGCTAGCAACTTTCCTAAGATATATCATGTTCTCTTTCAACCCTTTTGCCGAATAACTGTATGGAGACGTGCAATATCGCGCTTAGCCTCTCGTATTTTCATTGGATTTTCCATTCGACCCATGGCCAACTGACTCCGAAAGTGAAATAACTCTTGTTTCAATTGCCCAACTTTTTCGACGAGCTCTGATTTCTCTAAGTTCTTCAATTGATCTATTTCCATCGTTATGGTCCCAACACTATAGAATTGGAATTTCTCCTCGAACAATAAATTTAGTCAAAACTGGGAGTTTATGCCCAGCTAAGCGCAGAGCTTCCTCTGCCACCTCCCTTGAAACATCGTCCATTTCAAATAAGATTCGGCCTGACTTCACAACGGCTACCCAATACTCTGGGTTCCCCTTTCCTTTACCCATCCTAACTTCCGCAGGTTTTTTGGTAATGGGCTTATCAGGGAAAATTCTTGTCCAAATTCTACCCCCGCGCTTCACATGGCGTGTCATGGCTATGCGGGCAGCCTCGATTTGCCTTGCTGTTATTCTTCCAGGCTCCATCGCTTTCAGCCCATATTGCCCATGCGAAACCTCACCTCCTCGGTAAGCCTTCCCTCGCATACGACCCTTATGAACCTTACGAAACTTTATGCGTTTCGGCGCTAGCATCGTCCTTAGTCTCCAAATTTTGGGAGTACGTAATTTCTACAGGAACCCGAGAGACGGCTCAGATTTTTCCAACGAAGGAATTTGCGCGTCCCCTTTATAGATCCAAGCCTTCACCCCAATCTGTCCCATTGCGGTTTTGGCTTCAGCAAAACCATATTCCACATCAGCCCTTAGGGTATGAAGCGGAACACGGCCCTCACGATACCATTCTGTGCGAGCAATTTCGTGCCCCCCTAAGCGTCCAGCACAATACACCTTAATCCCCAACGCTCCAAGCCGAAGAGCCGATGCAACACTTCGCTTCAAGGCACGACGAAAGGACACACGTTTCTCCAATTGGGTTGCAATATTTTCAGCAACTAGCTGAGCATCAATTTCTGGCTTCTTTATTTCTTTTACCGTCACAAAAACTTCATTCCCATATTCTTTTTCAAGAGAAGCCTTTAACTTGTCGACTTCCGCGCCCTTTCGGCCAATAATGATCCCTGGCCGAGCCGTATGTATTATCAATTTCAGCTGATTACCAGATCGCTCAATTTCCACACTAGAAATTCCAGCATGATAAAGTCTTTTTTTGACCAAACTACGAATAGACAAATCTTGATGGAGCAGGGTTGCGTAATCCTTCTTGGCGTACCAACGCGATCGCCAAGTCCTAGTGTAACCCAATCTAAAACCATACGGGTGGGTTTTTTGCCCCATAGATCGCTCTCCTTAACTAGCCCCCCACAAGGGGCCTCACTCACATATCAATTAATTAACTGGACTAACTACTATGGTAATATGACTTGTGCGTTTTTTAATTGGGCTTGCTCGTCCCATCGCTCGCGGCTGAAATCTCTTGAGAACTGGACCTCCATCCACATAGGCTCGGGCAATTTTAAGATTTTCCGGCTCACCTAAATCTTTTTGACCAGCACTAGAGACCGCAGAAAACAAGAGCTGCTCCACTACTCTCGCAGCCGAACGCGGAGTAAACTTTAAAAGCGCTAAAGCCTCAGCTGCATTTCGCCCCCTGACCATATCAACCACTAACCTCGCCTTACGAGGCGCCACCCTCACGTGCCTCAAAATTGCTTTTGCTTCAGCCATAAAATATTTTACTCTTTCAATTTCCCAAAGCTATAATTCTTAACCCAACAGTCAACTACTTCAAGGCCACCCCTTTTTCACTCTTAGCTGCACTATGCCCCTTAAAAAGTCTGGTCGGGGAAAACTCACCCAACTTATGACCAACCATATTATCTGTAATAAACACTGGGACAAATTTTTTCCCATTATGCACAGCAAATGTTAGCCCTATCATATCCGGCGTGACAGTAGACCGACGAGACCAAGTTTTAATAACCCTTGATTCGCCCGAATCCCTTGCCTTTGCAATTTTCCTGAGAAGATGATCATCAACAAATGGACCCTTATGAACTGACCTTGGCATCGTCTCCCCCTAATCTACCGCGACTTCTTCTTTCTACTGACAATAATATACCGTGAACTTTGATTTCTTGGCTTACGAGTCTTAAACCCCTTTGCAGGTTGCCCCCATGGCGAAACGGGATGAGGATTACCAGCGCCAGCCTTCCCTTCGCCACCACCATGCGGATGATCTACAGGATTCATCACCACGCCACGTACATGGGGCTTTTTACCCTTCCAACGAGACCGCCCCGCTTTTCCAACTGCGACATTACCATGATCAAGATTTCCGACTTGGCCAATCGTGGCCATGCACGTCCCCAAAATTTTCCGCATTTCGCCTGATGTCAAACGGACTTGAACGTAGCCCTGGTCTCGCCCCATAACCTGAGCTGAGGCTCCAGCACTTCTTGCCAATTGAGCACCCTTAGAAGGCTTCAATTCAATATTATGAATAACGACCCCTAACGGTACCTCCATGAGCGGCAGAGCATTCCCCACCCTCACCTCACTCTGCGTTCCAGATTTAACGGAATCACCCACCACCAAACCATGAGGAGCTAAGATATATCGCTTTTCGCCATCCGCATAATGCAGCAAGGCAATACGAGCCGTCCTATTAGGATCATATTCTATGCTCGCCACCTTAGCAGGAACCCCAACTTTATCTCTTTTAAAATCAATCTTTCGGTATTGGCGTTTATGCCCGCCACCCCTAAACCTGACCGTAATCCGTCCCGCATTGTTTCTTCCACCCGACGGGGAAATGGTTTTCGTCAAACCCTTCTCAGGCTTATTCGGTGACAGCCCTTCATTCGAGACAGCAGACATTCCTCGTCGGCCCGGAGATGTTGGATTATATTGCTTTATTGGCATAAACAGACTTCCCCTACAATCACAATTCTCAGGATAAACTTATTAAGCACTCTCATATAATTCTATTTTTTCGCCCTCTTTTAATGTCACAAATGCTTTTCGCCAATCAGAACGCTTCCCCAAATACCGGCCCTGACGCTTTTTCTTTCCCCTCACATTCATGACATTGACCGATTCAACCTTGACACTAAATACTTTTTCCACGGCTCGCCGAATATCAATTCGTGTAGCCCGACTATCCACAGCAAAGGCAACACTATTTTTAATTTCACGAATTGCGGTAATTTTTTCCGTCAACAAAGGACGAATCAGCACGTCGTAAGGATTCATGCTAAACCCACACTTCCTGTATTTGCTGCAGTGCTCCGCGAGAAACTACCAGCTTATCGCACCACAGAATGTCATAAACATTAAGATCCTTTGCATGAACCACTTTCAGCAACTTCACATTTTTTCCAATTCGAATAATATCTTCAAGACCTTCCTCAATTACCAATACCACTTTTCCTACGGCCTCAACACGTGACAGCTGCCGAACAAGTTCCTTGGTTTTCAATTCAGGAAAAGATAAATCAACAACAATCAAATCACCCGCTGACACCTTATCGCTTAATCCTGCCCTCAAAGCAGCACGGTATACCTTCTTAGGCAACTGATAGGCATACGATCTTGGCTTAGGCCCGAAAACAGTTCCGCCATGCCTCCAAATAGGCGAACGCGCTGATCCCGCCCTAGCCCTTCCAGTATGCTTCTGTTTCCAAGGCTTCTTTCCTGATCCGCGAACTTCCCCTCGTCCCTTCGTGGACGCATTACCTTGCCTACTTGAGGCCCTTTGCATCACCACTGCCCGATGAACAAGCCGCTCATCAACAGAAGCGGCAAACACGACTTCATTCAACTCGACAGAATCCACCTTCTGCCCGGTGGAACCATATACAGGAATAGCATCCATACGCTGACCTTATCTAGCCTTCCTTACAATCACCAACCCGCCTATGGGGCCTGGAATTGATCCCGATACCAACAGAATATTTTCCTCCGACCTTACATCGAAGACCCTCAAACCCTTTACCGTAATTTTCTTATTTCCCATTTGGCCAGGCAAAGCCTTATTTTTAAACACTCGAGAAGGATACGAACATTGCCCAATCGCTCCAGGCGCGCGATGAAACATCGACCCGTGAGTAGCTGGGCCACCAGCATAATTATGCCGTTTCATAACACCCTGAAAGCCCTTCCCCTTGGATACTCCCTGAACATTCACCTGCTCACCTTTTGCGAATAAATCCACCGAAACAATCGAACCGACTTCGGGCCTTCCAGCTGACTGAAACTCCCTCAAATACTTCCAGCGCTTGTCGCCACACTTCCTCAAATGCCCAATCTGAGGCTTTGTCAGCTTTCTATCCGGAACCTCCAGAAAACCAATCTGGACAGCACCATACCCGTCGTGACCCTTTTCCTTAATTTGAACAATCCCACATGGGCCCACCTCTACCACGGTAACCGGAATAAGGCAGCGCGCCTCATCAAAAACCTGAATCATTCCCAATTTCTTCCCCAGCAAACCATTAACCATAATTCATGTTACCCATATTCTTCATAGCCCAAATCGAAAACCACCTGATATCCTACAGTTTAATTTCAACATCCACACCCGCGGCCAAATTCAACTTCATCAAGGCATCCATAGTCTCTGGAGTCGGCTCCATAATATCTAGCAACCTCTTATGAGTGCGAATTTCGAATTGCTCACGAGACTTCTTATCTACGTGCGTCGAACGATTAACAGTGTATTTCTCTATTCGCGTAGGTAAAGGAACGGGGCCCGCAATGAGGGCTCCACTACGCCTGACCGTATCCACAATCTCCCGTACAGATTGATCAAGCACACGGTAGTCAAAACCCTTTAAACGTATTCGAATTCTGCGGTCTCGATCCACAAAAACCTACCCTTTCCCCTTACCCATTAATTTTTATTCGACACTTTCCGTCACGACGCCGGCCCCAACGGTCCGACCCCCCTCGCGCACTGCAAACCGCACCCCCTGCTCCATGGCGATTGGCGCAATCAACTCCCCCGAAAAGGACACATTGTCCCCCGGCATCACCATCTCTACACCCTCATTCAACTGCACGATACCCGTCACATCCGTGGTCCGAAAGTAGAACTGCGGACGATAGCCGTTAAAGAAGGGCGTATGCCGCCCGCCCTCTTCCTTCGTCAAGACATACACTTCCGCCTTGAATTTCGTATGGGGCGTAATTGACTTCGGCTTG
>JAJDBR010000206.1 GCA_029261275.1 Nitrospirales bacterium | reverse complement strand
GTTTCTAACAATTGGCGAAGTGAAACAGACTGTTCTAAAGAAATTTCCACTTCAGGGTCTTCGACCGCTTCTCGTAGGGCATGCCCAAACATAAGCACTTTTACCATTGTTCGTCTCTCACTCTTCACACCACCCCATATTTTCTTGGATTTTCGTTCCTCGTTCTCAACGACACAACAGAAATGAGGTAAGCAACAACCAATGGGGAGGAGAGGGTCAGCACATAATGTTAGGCGGAAAGGTCCGCAACCCGAGATTCTTCTGCAGACTCTTGAGAATCAAAGGGAAGTTCCAATGAAAGTGCCTCTGAGGCACCTAATTCTTTCAGTTCTTTTAACGGAGGAAGGTCTCGAAGATCACGAAGACCAAACCGCTGAAGAAATTGCTTGCCCGTCCCATACAAAATAGGCCGTCCCGGAGCCTCTTGCCGTCCAACGATTCGAATCATTTTTTGATCCAATAGTGTTCGCAACACGCCAGACGTTTCCACACCTCGAATTTTTTCAATCTCACCACGAGTAATCGGTTGTTTATAGCCAACAATAGCTAACGCCTCTAAGGCCGAACGGGAAAGTTTCGTCAAAATTTTCGCCTTTGAAAGATGCTTGATGGCCTCGCTCTGTTCAGGACGAGTGACCATCACGAACCCACCCGCCACTTCTGAAATTTGTAAGCCTCGACCAACCTGATCATATTCGGCTTGAAGCGTTTGCATCGTCGTTTTGAGGGTCGCTCTCGGAACTCCCTCCAGTACTGACGCCAGTTTTTCTATTGTGAGAGGATCATGGGAAACAAACAAGAGAGCTTCAAATGTCGCTTTGATATCTTCCAAATCCCATTGAACGTCTCGGATCGATTCATCAGCCATAAGAGGCTTGCTGGTTCCATCTCTATTCCTATTCACCGCGAGTTCCGACAGATCTTGGCTTTCAGACGATTCTATCTCAACAATCTCTGAGGAGACATGTCCATTCATTCCTGCATGTGTCATCATGATTCCTCCCTCTGTAGACCCAGCCGATCCCTCCCTCGACACGATTTCATCCATTATTGCAAATCCTCAGGCAGAACGAGACCGGGAGCAGTGTCTTCACCAGCCGGAACAAATCGCCGGGTTACATGAATTGGGCCAAACCATTCCCCCTGAAATAACCGGACCAAATTCATACGGACCAGCTCCAATAATCCCAAAAACGTCACAATAATTAACGGACGTGACCACTGTTTTTCAAACAACTCTTCAAAGGGGATTGCCGCTTCAGTTTCCAATCGCTCCATCACCACTTGAATGCGTTCTTCGACAGTCCAATTTTCTCGTGAAACCTCGACATATGTATCTGAAGGAGCTTGATCAAGCACAGCTTGTAGCGCATTCAATAGATCAAAAACCTGTAAATCTTCCGTCCACAGCTCTTCCTCTTCCTCAAATTTCTTGGGTAAAGGAAGGGGATCACGGGTAAAGGAATCTCGCCAAGTCCGCTCTCGAGCTACTAGGCTACCCGCTGCGTCTTTAAAGCGTTCATACTCGATTAGCTGTCGAATCAATTCGCTTCGAGGATCAATGACTTCTTCATCCTCAGGGTCCATGGTTTCCTCTTTAGGGAGCAAGGTCCGAGACTTTATGTAGAGAAGTGTTGAAGCCATGACTAAAAACTCTCCAGCCAAAGACAAATTTAGCGTCTTCATGAGAGAGAGGTACTCCAAATATTGACGCGCGATTAAGGCAATCGGAATGTCGTAGATGTTGATCTTTTGTTTTCGGATCAAATGTAAAAGGAGGTCCATGGGACCAGTAAAGGCCTCAAGCTTTACTTCATACGCCTGATCATCATCAAAATCGGAAAGAACGGGAAATTCGAGGGAAGGGGCAGAATCCAATCACAAGCCTTTCTGCAAGAACCAAGATAGCGGAATATAAAACTGATATACCATCTTTTGTGTGAAGCCGCAATACTCTATCAAAATATAGTGGTTCAGCCCAAATGTCTCTGCGCATTCCTTTTTGATATCCACAGGTAAAAACTTATTAAAATAACCAACCCACCCAAGAACAGCCATTGAGATTGCGGATTAAGCCTTCTACTGGAAATTGGGACATCCACAGAAATATTACTCGCCGTAAAATCTGGTTGAACGGCAAACTCCGTCTCTGAAAAATCATATTCTCCTTCAAAGTGGGAATTAGAAAAATCAAGCACACTTTGAAATTGTGCTCGACGAAAAGAAGCCTGTTGCTTAAATTCACTGAACCGAAAATAGATTTCCTGTTTCGTCTTCGCCCCAGAAAAATCGACAGGACCATGAAAGATAGACCCGGAGAATCCGGTTCCACTCAGAAAACTGGTATCTGAAAAAGTAGCGGTCTGCTGAAATTCCACTTCCAGAAATTCCGCCACCCCCTTGAACTCTACCTCCAAAAACGTCACGGGCCCTCGAAACACAGCCTTATGAAACCGAGAGTGGGTTCCAAATTTGGTATGAGAAAAATCGACAGCGCCGTCAAACTGTGTCCCAATAAAGAATCCCTCATGCTCCACGTTGACGGCAGAAAAAACCAATGACTTGGTAAAAATTATCCTAGAAAAATCCATGGACTGTAAAAATGTGGTGCCAGAAATATTGACCTCACCTAAGATAACCAGGACATCGTTGACTAAATTGGTCGCGAAAATTTTTTCAAATTGACTAGCACGAATGGTAATAGCACCTGGAATGACTCGAACCGTTTCAAGGCCTTGTTGCTTGAGCCCCTCCTGAATGTGTTGAGGAATTTGAGAGCTTTCTTCCACACGCTGTAAGGGCAATTGGTCTAACATCACATCATCGACCACCAATGCTCCCTGAATATCAACGCTCTTGCCAGCCTGCAACGCTTCAAGGACATCGGCTCCCCTTACGGCCAACTCACGTTGATCTCCTGAAAAACAGAGGCCTTCAAGATGAACCCAAAGAATATCGGCCGTATGAGGCGGAGGCTCAAGGAGACGACAAGCCCACACCATAGAATTCATTCCACTTGCCAAGAACAGAACCGTCACAAAAAGCAAGAGCTGCGCTGTGCAGGCACGCCTGGACTCCTTCACCATGAACACATCCCATTTCTGGTTTGCAAGATTACTGATCAGGACAATCCGGATATCATAAAGGAGAATGCAGAAGTGTCATCGCGAGCCTCACCTCATTGGCCATATTGAGTGGAGAAAACCTACACTCGGCTTGACCTCACATGACCAAAAACCACCACAATTATGCAGGAGGTGTAGATTCAGTAGCGGAAGCCCCATTCCCTTCAGAAGGCTTACCTGTAGGAGTCTCGGGGGGCGGGGGTGGCTCCTCTTCGGAGACTTGGGAGATATCAGCCTCGGCTGATGCAGAAATGTTTGATTTTGGAGGATGCGAAATATCCTTCAACGCTAAGTAAAAATCTTGAAAATCATAATCAGGTTGAGCCATGGCCTGTTCAACGTCGTTCAGGGTTTTGGGGGCCGGAACAACAACTTTATCCCCTTCTTGCCAATTAGCCGGCGTGGCACAAGCAAAACGTTGGGTGGTCTGTAAGGCGATCACTAACCGAAGAATTTCGTCGACATTTCGGCCGGCATTCAACGGGTAATACACCAAGGCTCGCACGATACGTTTGGGGTCAATAATAAATACCGCACGTACGGTAGCCGTGGAGCTGGTATTGGGATGAATCATCCCATAGAGCTTCGCAATCTTCATGTCAGCATCCGCAATCATCGGAAAAGGAATGCTGACATTCATCTTTTCCTGAATATTACGCACCCACGCCAAATGCGCATGAATGCTATCAACACTCAGCCCGAGAAGCTTCACATTGCGTTGGCGAAAAAGGTCATGTTGATGGGCAAACCCTATCAGCTCAGTCGTACACACGGGCGTGAAGTCGGCAGGATGTGAAAAGAGCACTACCCAATCCTGCTCTTGCCATACACTAAAATTAAATTCAGTATGTTGAGTGGTCACCGCTGAAAAATCCGGCGCGGGGTCTCCAATGCGAAGCAAGCCGTGTTCTTCCGACATGAATTCTCCTTCTAGTCAGTAGCAAGACAATTGAGAACTTCCCCTCCCTTTGTAGCAGGAAGACCCATTAGGGAACAAGAACATCTCCAACAGAGGAGTAAGATGTATTCATAGCGGTAGGGAAAGCCAAGGAGATCTCAATTAATAGCGTCTCAGAAAATGAATGGCTTTACCAGGAGCGCGGGATCTCATCCTCGTCATCACTAGTATTCCCTTCGGGCTCTCGAATAAACTTTCCTGGTCCCAGCTCCTCCGATAAATCTTCGGTTAAATCTAAATCTTCATCAGACTCATCAGCCAAATCTTCCGCAAAATCATC
>JAJDBR010000205.1 GCA_029261275.1 Nitrospirales bacterium | reverse complement strand
TCTTCGATGGGCATGCGTTTGACAGGTGTCGTCATAAATGTTTTTACTCAGCGTTTCTGGTTAGACAGCACCGGCCATTTGAAAAATTGGAAGATACAAGGCAATCACGACTCCTCCTAAAATCAGGCCAATGAGGATAATAAAAATAGGTTCAATCCAGGTCATCATGCGGGATAATTCAAAATCTAATTCTCCTTCATGAAATTCTGCCACCTCAAATAGCATGGTTTCCAACGCCCCAGTGGTTTCGCCAACTTCGATCATTTCCAATGTTAAATTGGGAAGAAATTTTTCATTTCTAAGCGCAACAGAGAGCGTCGAACCTTCACGAACTTGGGTGATGACTGAATTCAGGGCTCTAGCAAAAACTTTGTTTGGCATGGATTGAGCTGTAACCTCAAGCGCGGCCAATAAGGTAATGCCACCACCCAAAATTGTCGAAAGGGTTCTTGTCAGTCGAATGACTTGGTTTTTCAGAAATAAAGGTCCTAAGATCGGAGCATGAAGTAAAAGCCAATGAATGCGCCATTCTCCTTCGGGTGTCGTTCTCCACCAATAGAACCATGCACTGGTACCGCTCAGGACGAGTAGAATGCCAATGATCCATTGGCTGGCTGAATTCGTCACACCTAATAACAATTGTGTGGCCCAGGGTAATTTTACACGACTTTCTTGGTACACATCGGCAAAGGATGGGAGTACGAAAAAAAGCAGACCCAAGGTTACCAAGAGCCCAAAGCCAAATAAAAACATGGGATAAATGGTCGCTTTAACGACCTTTTCTCGAACGCCAATGAGCATTTTTAAGTAGTCGATATACCGCTTGAGTACTTCCGGGAGATTTCCGGCTTGTTCTCCAGCTCTGAGGGAAGCCTGGTATAGCTCAGGGAAATACGTTGGGTGCATGGCCATAGCTTCTGAAATTGCCGAACCTCCTCGAATACTTTCTCGGACAGCTTGCAAGGCTTGTTGAAAGCCACCTTGCCCTAGACGAGCCGTTAACAAATCAAAACATCGCAACATGGGTAACCCTGCTTTGACCAATGCCAAAAATTCCTGATTAAACACCAGAAAGTCACGTAACGCTAACGGCCGTTGCCGAGATGGCCATGAGAGGCCAGGACTCTTCCCAGATCCGCTGAGATTCAGCACTAAGAGTCCTTGGGCTTCTAATTGAGATCGAATGGCACGGGGCGTCTCACCTTCTGCATCTGTCTCAATAATGGTTCCATCCGGACGTGCGGCTCTGTAATGAAAGTTAGGCACTAGGGTGACTCATGTGAATCCGTTTCCGAGTTCGAGAGTGAGAGAATATGTGTTGATGAAGAAGTCACGTCACCAAGAGATTCCTGTATTGGCTGGGGCGCTTCCTGGACTTGGGTATCGAGGCTTTCTTTCTTAGTGAGTGAAATTGTCTGCGGTGTCGAGGATTTGACAGGGTCAGACTGAGTTTCCATGATCCCCATGGGTTCAACAACTTTCAAGCGAAGGCCAGTCATGATCAGATCAGAGGAAATAGTATTCCACTCTCTCAATTGCTCAACAGAAATCTGATAGGTTTGGGATAATTTCCATAAGGTATCCCCCTCTTGAATGATAATCCGTCCTTTGGCATCAGGAGTCAGAGGGTGAGCCATGACTTCTGTGGGTTCCTTCTTGGTTAATTTCGTCTGTTGTGGTTTCAGCGTAGTGGTCGTAATGTGCATTTTTTGTTTAATGAGCAGCATGTCCGATGCTAACGTTTTCATGCTACTCATGATCTGATGAAAGGACCCGGTTAGGGATTGAATATCTGCTATCAATTGAGACGTATCAGGCATGCTAGAAACCTGGCCTTCTAATTCCATATTATGCTTTCGTAGTTGATCACGTTCGGTTTGTGAAGATATAAGTTGGCTTCGGATATTTTGTAATTGTAAGCCTTGATCTTCTTCACGGTGATGAACGGTTTGTGATTGTTCTCGCAATGACCGAAGTTCTCCTGCTTGCTTAGCCATGAGTATTTTTAGGCTGGCAAGTTCGGCGCGCATATTTTCTGCCTCGGATCGAGCTTCTTGTAAAAGAACAACTTGTTGGGGGAGGGGAGCAGCGATTTCAATGGGAGTATCGGCTTTCATGGTTTTTGCCGGTTTGTGGACGCAGGCTCCCAATGCCAAAAGTAACGCTCCACTCAGAATCATGTGTTGAAAATAATGACGTTTCATAAATAATCTACCAATCTTTGTAGGGAGTTCCATCGCGAGCGACATCCTCACTCCCACTTTTAATATCATAAACACCAGCAGAAGAGTCATCGCCCTCTTCCTGTTCTTCATAAATTTCATTCCATGTAGTCGACGATTTAGTCAAAGGATCCATAGGAATGGCTCGAAGGTATTTGGCTTCGATCAAGGATTCCAAGCTTTCGGGATAATCCCCGCGATCAGCATAATATTGATCCAGTACGGCGCGCATAGTGAAGAGATTTTGTTTGAGAACGGTTTCTTTAGCTTTTATTGCCGATTGTTGAAAGCTTGGAATAGCTAACGACACGAGAATCCCAACAATCGCCACGACAATCATCAGTTCGAGTAAGGTGTAGCCTTTTTTGCCAATGAGTGTAGAATTTGTCATTACCATTCACGATAGGGGGTTCCATCCACTGCAATTCGTTCGCTGGTGGTAAAAATGTCAAAGACATCTTCCCCGCACCACCGCGATCCATCTGGCTCATCTTGATAACATCGAATGCCCCATTCCGTGGAGTCCGTCATGGGATCAATTGGAATTTTTCGTAAATATCGTCGGATCTTCGATTCTTCCCCGACTTGGGATTCTCCTCCACTTAATTCAATCTTTAATAATGCCTCAAGTGTTTTGGGGTATCCAGTGATCCCTGTTTCCTCTTTGCAGGTGAGTTGATTTTTGATACATAAGGGACCTAACAATGTGCCGCCGTCTCTGGCCCAGTCACGCCGAAATGTATCAATGGCCCCCCGTATTGTTCGCAACGATTGCCGGAACTCAAGTTCTTGCGAACGTTTGGCGCTGACTTTCGTGAAGGGGAGGGCAACCGATGCCAAAATAAACATAATCACCAAGGTCACTAAAAGTTCGATTAAGGTTACGCCACGGACCGTGGCCTGTTTATTCCACCAAGACTTTCCCATGTTGCACCATGACCGGCACGGGTTGAGCATTGGCTCGGAACACGGTCGGGTTTTGAATGTGAATATTTGATGTTCCAGTCCCGATGGCTTCAAAAACTAGAGAGGCTAACGATCCACTTCCCTGAACGGATTTTCCTTTTTGGCCCAATTGAATCACGAGTTGTCCGGCATTTGGGACAGCGGAGACGTTCAGACTGGGGGGCACTTGCTGCCCCGTTAAAAATGGGCCTTCGATAGCTTGTTTAAATGTCATGATGGCTGGATCATATGTCAAGGTTAATGACGTTTGTTCCGCACCCGAAAAGTTTTGACCTTGAAGAACTAAGGATACTTGTTCGCCAATTTTGATTGATGCGGCTGCCGGAATGATTTGTAACTGTGAAACGTCTGTCTGTGGGTCGGAGGAATCTTCTTGATCTGGTTTGGAGGCTTCTTGGTCAAAGTCTTCTTGGGCCGATTGATTGTCTGAGGGAGGCAGTGTGGAATCGGCCGGGTTAGAAGAAGCCGCCCCTCCGACATCATTGTAGAGTGATGCTGGGCCGGGTTGGTTTTTCGAAAAGAGGGGTTTGGTGTTGTAATGTTTTGCTGTGCCCGACCACATGGTTTGTTTGGCTAATTTGGGCGGATTCAAATGTCGAACAATGCGCGGTGTAATCACTAGAATCACTTCTGTCGTGATCTTGTCCGTCTCGCTATTACTCAAGAGATCTCCAATTCCAGGTATGTCATCAATACCAGGAACGGCTTCTCGGTTTTGCCGATCTTCTTCCTGTATCAGTCCCGCTAGAACAACGGTTTCCCCGTCTCGCATACTGAGGGCTGTATCGGCGGTCCTGGTGCCAAATCGGAATTGTGAGATGGTTGGATCAGCCTGAAGTATTACTCGATCTCCCAGTCGGGTAACCTCAATTTGAAGTCGTAGGGTAATCGAATTGTTTAAATGAATCGTAGGCTCAACCGTCAGCTTGATTCCTGTGTCTTTAAATTCAATCGAGGTTACCGTTGAGGTTGTCGATAGCGCTCCTGTTGTCCCTTGTCCGGGCAACACGTTGGTGGTCGAGAGCAGAATGGGTTGCTTGTCTCCAATATTGATTGAGGCCTTTTGATTGTTCAATACTCGAAGTTTGGGGTTGGCCAAGGTTTTAGCGTCAGATTCTTGTTTGAAAAAATCCATTAAAACACTGCTAGGAAAGGTAAATAAATATGAGTTTTCTCCGAGATTGGTCAGATTGCGATAGGTGAAGGTTGAGGGGAGCGTGGAAAAGGTTTTAGCTGCTAGTGTTCCTTCGTTGTCTAAGGTATCAGGAAAAATGCCAAATCCAGCTTGCTTGGCGAAATTCAAACCGACTCTTTTGGTTTTGGTCCGATTCACTTCTAAAACTTCAAGATCCAATACCACTTCAGCATCTTGACGGTCATTTGCCAAAATGATGTTTTCGGCTAAGGCAATTTTCATGGGATGATCGCGCAGGACGACCGTATTAAGAGGTTCATTGACATAGACTCGCTTGGTTTCCAAGATGGTGCGCAGAAGATTAGCCATATCCTTCGCCTTCGCATTCGATAAATAAAATGTGCGAATTTGCAGGTCTTCATATTGTTCCCGTTTTTGTTTGGTATCTGGAATAATCAAGAGCCGATCAGGCCCCGCTTGTTTGGCGAATAATTGATTGGTTGTCAATATAAGATTGAGAGCTTCATTAAATGGGGTATCTTTGGTGAATATGGTCACTAAATCATCTTTCACATCCTTATCGAATAATATGTCGATATTGGCGGTTCTAGCCAAAATTTCAAACACTTGTTTGAGGCGAGTATTTTGAAAGCGGAGTGTAACCGGCTCTGCGGAGCCGCCGATTGTTTCAATTTCCTGTTGTTGTTGAACAATTCGGGTGATGCCCTCAATCGCTTCTAATAAAGAGGGATCTAACTCTATTGCCGATTCATAGATGGTGAGGGCTTCGTCGTAACGTCCCAAGGTTTCAAGGTGCTTGGCATCAAGAAGGGTTTGTTGGGCTGTTTTTAATCGCCAGGTGTCATTGAGGGCTGCATGGTGTTCTGGATTTTCTGGATCCAGTCCCAGGGCTATTTGAAATTCGGTTAGCGCATTCGCAACTTGGCGTTTTTTGAGCCATTCGCGGCCTTGATTGAAATGTTGTTCTGCCGCACGGACTTTGGCATATCGAAGTTTCTTCTCCAATTCATCATTAAAAGGTTCTTCTCCGAGAGCATCTCGATAAGCCGCGACCGCACCGTCCCAATTTCCCTTTTGCTCAAGTTCTTCTCCTAGCTGTAACTCCTGTCCAGTACAGGCGACAAGGAGAGTAAAAAAAAAGAGAATTCCGATACGATGAAATGTGCACATAATAGTAGAGAATGTTCCTTTTTTTATAGCTGGGCGGAGGTTTGGTTCCATCGTAAAGGGCAATTTTAGCCTAGCATATTTTCTGAATTTCGCCTAGAGATACGGCCTTGCTACTTTCCTCTATCGGATTTTGGTTGTTTGAAATTAAGTAGGGGAAACACCCTGACCAAGAAAAAGAGACAGGTAGCCAAATTTAAAGTACTTTGAGCAAAGTGTCGTAGGGTACCAAGTACTAGCCGGGGGGCTATGAAGGGGAATTCGGAGAAACGGATTAGAGTCCCTCTGGTGGTGGGTCGTCCGATGGCGGCGGCGGCGGTGGGGAACAGTTCTCTTGAACAAGGGGATTGATCGCATTTGGTTGGCATTTGGTTCCAACCCCGGTCAATTCAAACCGAATGGCTCGGTAGGTTTTGGCGTTTTTAAAATTCACTTGGTCGTAGGGAACATCCGGACTGGTACTACGAACGCCATGAAGCTGGTCTCCTACTTTTATTAAATCAAAGTCTTTCCCGGTGATCGGGTCTGTATAAATAGTCTGAAGGTAGCGTTTAGGGTTTTTCTTGGTGAGATCCTTAAGCGTGCGAGGCCATTGGTTGGACCTCGTGGCTTTTTGAACTTCATAGTCGGCGACATAGCGTTCAATGGCTTCCTTAATGCGTGTGCCACGAAAAAGCAGTTCTGCTTCTCGATCCCGTTTCATAATGACCGACCACTGCTGAGTGACTTTCATGAGGGAAATA
>JAJDBR010000204.1 GCA_029261275.1 Nitrospirales bacterium | reverse complement strand
TGTCCCCCATGTGAATGACAATATTGATCATGCCTGGCATCTGTACGTCATTCAATTAGACCTTAAACGGTTGCGCATTGGACGTGATGAAATGATCGATCTTCTTAAACAAGAGGGCATTGGAACCAGTGTGCATTTTATTCCATTGCATCTTCATCCCTATTATCGTAGCAATTATACGTATGCCACAGAAAATTTTCCTGTTGCTAATCAGGTATTTAAGCGTATAATTTCCCTTCCCATTTATCCAAAAATGACAAATGCCGAAGTTCAACGTGTAATTGAAGTTTTTACAAGATTAATTAAGGAAAATCGGCGTTAACCAAGTTTTTACTCATAGATAGGATGGTACAATTTCTGGTTAAGGGCCTTGGGTATCTTTATTGTGTGTTTCACAGATCAGTCGAGTGGTTTCTAGTGTTTTAATTGTCAGACTTTCACGGTCCACCTTTTCTTATTGGCTCTCCAAAGACGAAGGAAGATTTGGAATGGGGAAATTGAAAAACTTTAAAATAGTCAATGAAATTTTCCTCCCAGGGTGGGGTAGGATCTAAAGTCTGGCAAGGAGCTGAAAACCTAAAGATGTTAAAGCGTGTTGTTGATATATTTGGTGGCTGCATCCTTTTACTGGGGTGTGCCCCTATCCTTGGCCTCATAACCCTCCTTATAAAACTTGAGGGCAATGGCCCAATATTTTTTAAACAAGTCCGAGTGGGGAAGGGATTTCGTCATTTTTCCCGATTTAAATTTCGTACCGAGGTGCATGGCAAGGGACAAAAAGCTGATCAATCTGAGCCTGGAGGCTTGAATCATTTTACGCGAGTTGGACGAGTTTTACGCCAGTTGAAATTAGACGAACTCCCACAGTTCTTCAATGTGCTGAAAGGTGAAATGAGTTTGGTCGGGCCTAGGCCTGAAGATCCCTATTATGTTGAGAAATTTAGGAATGAATATCAAGAAATCTTGACTGTGCGACCCGGGCTCATGGATCTAGCTTTTCTAATTAGTCCGGATAATATGACGATTCTAGAAAAGCCGAGGGTTAAGCTGCGTGTTCCAGAAGCCCAATACTTAGAGGAAACCATACCGGAGAAAATTCGCTTAGGTAAACTTTACATTGAACATGCGTCTTTCGCCTTTGACCTGGCACTCATAGCCCAAACCATGTTGAAGCTATTTGGGTTCAGAACAGTATTATTAAAAGTAAGGCCCTCACAACGTTCAGAGGAAATTGAAGACACCGCTGTCTTTAAAATGCTCTATAGATATCGACGAATTCTCGTCATGGTCCTAGATGTTGGTCTTATTGTTCTGGCTAATTACCTGGCGTTCTGGTTGAGATTTGATGGCCTCATTCCTGCTAAGGAAATTCAGCTTTTTATTGACATGCTGCCATGGCTGATTGTGATTCGTGGAACTGCGTTTATGCTATTCAGGCTCAATGAAGGTCTATGGCGATATGTGAGTATTTGGGATTTGAAGAAAATTTTAGTGGGTGTATTGTCAGGGACAGTAGTTTTTTATGGACTGCTTGCTTGGGTCATTGGCTTCGCAGGCTATCCAAGGTCTGTATTTATTATTGATAGCATCTTATTGATTGGGTTTCTTGTCGGAATTAGGCTCGCTGTCCGACTCTTCCGAGAGCGAAAGGTTCTTAGTCGCATGAAGCGAGTGTTGATTATCGGAGCAGGAGATGCTGGGGCGAAAGTTGTTGGAGAGATGCAGGCCTATCCATCCTGCTCCTATGCACCCATTGGGTTCGTTGATGATGACTCCTCAAAATTGGGCAAGCGAATTCATGGTGTCAAAGTCTTGGGAACTCGACACGATCTTGCAGATCTTCTTCCGACATTAAACCCGGAGGAAATCTTAGTGGCGCTACCTGGAGTGGAACCGGCGATTGTGAGGGAGATAACTACTATATTATCACCGTTTAAGTTACCCATTAAGACGTTGCCAAGATTGGAAGATATTTTAGAGGGTAAAGTGTCTATCAATCAGATACGACCTCTAGCAATTGAAGACTTACTTCAGAGGCCGCCTGTGGATTTAAATCCTCAACCGGTACAACATTTGATCAAAGGTAAACGGGTTTTGGTCACAGGGGCAGGAGGTTCTATTGGCTCTGAGTTGTGTCGTCAAATTGTCGGGTTTTCTCCAAAAGCATTGATTCTCTACGAACGACATGAGAACAGCTTGTATACCATAGGAAGTGAGTTAACCGACCATGGATATAGCTTGCCCATCCATCTAGTACTAGGGGATATTACAGATCTTGAGCGGCTCCATGAGACATTAGAGGAATACCGCCCTGATATTATTTTTCATGCTGCTGCTCACAAACATGTCCCTTTAATGGAAATGAACTCTGGAGAAGCCCTGAAAAATAATGTATTGGGAACACGGTGGGTTGCAGAAGCCGCCATCCGGTTTGGCGTTGGTCATTTCGTGCTCATTTCAACAGATAAAGCGGTTAATCCTTCTAGTGTCATGGGGGCCACCAAACGAGCGGCAGAATTAGTGGTTCAAGCGTTGGCGCAACAAAGTTCGACATGTTTGCTCACCGTGCGTTTCGGAAATGTGTTAGGGAGTAATGGAAGTGTGGTTCCGCGTTTTCAAAACCAGATTAGAGCGGGGGGACCTGTAACGGTTACCCATCCTGATGTTCGACGCTATTTTATGTCTATACCTGAGGCTGTAGGATTGGTACTGCAAGCCGCTACCTTAGGCGAGCAAGGCGCAATTTATCTTCTGGAAATGGGAGAACAAATTAAATTAGTGGATCTTGCCCGTAATCTCATTGGACTCTCCGGCCACATTCCTGAAAAGGAAATTGCCATTGAGTTTGTGGGGCTTCGTCCAGGCGAGAAGTTGGAGGAAGAATTAGTTGGGATAGAGGAGAATACCACGCCATCGTCATTAGACAAAATCCTTAAAGTAGGCTCAAAGACCTTTGCTGATAAATCGATTTTATTAAAAGTTCAGGAAATGGCAGATACCTATAATCCCAACGATCATGATGCCGTGATAAAAAATCTACAACATCTCATTCCCACCTTTACTCCAAGAGAAATGTGGGGACAAAATGGCTCTACTGATGGTTTGTCTCTACGAATCGAATCAACTTGTCGATCACAAGTGTGACCTGCCTGAGGTGGTTTACACACATTCAAGTGCTTGAGCACTAGGTAGTTGGAATGTAATGCGTTCATCATGGCTTTTATAAACTGCTGCCATGAGTGTTGCATGCGACATCATTCCGAGAAGACAATTGGGTATTCCTGTGACTTGAGTAGGGGGAACTAGTCCATACTGCTTAACGGGTTGACCATCTATATCTGAGGAAGACCTGCCTGCCCTTTCCGATCCATGTTGCCTTGATTTTTT
>JAJDBR010000203.1 GCA_029261275.1 Nitrospirales bacterium | reverse complement strand
AGGGATTGGGCGACAAAGCTTCCAAAGCCAAAGGCAGCGACAATCCCTAGGATAACGCCAAAACAACCACCAATGACACTAATGGTCGTGGATTCAATCAGGAATTGAAGCAAGATATCTTTGCGTGTGGCACCAATGGCTTTGCGAAGGCCAATTTCACGCGTACGCTCCGTGACTGTTACGAGCATGATATTCATAATGCCAATCCCACCAACCAGCAAGGCGATAATTGCCACGCCACCTAACACAATACGAAATGTCCATATGGTCTGCTCGACGGCCCCCATAAATTCGCCTTGATTGCGTACTCGGATATCGTCAACCCCATCATGCCGCTGGATAAGAAATTGATGCAGCTTGTGCGTGACTTCCTCCATCTGATCCCGGTTTGGCACATGGATAACCATCGAGCGAATCTTGTCACTTCCTTTGAAAAAACGGAGGGCCGTCGTCACGGGAATAAACACCATTTCGTCACGATCTTGACCATATACTTCTCCTTTGGGTTCCATGACGCCAATGACGGTAAAGCGATGTTCACCGATTTTGAGTTGTCGCCCAATGGCTGCTTGGGACCCATAGAGCACTTCCGCAATCGTCTTGCCTAAGACCACTGATCGTTTCCAGGTTTGAATATCTGTGGCCTGTAAAAAACGTCCAACTGCGGGATAAAAGTTGCGAATATTAGAAAATTCAGGAGAGGTGCCGGTGATGCGGCCGCTGTAATCTCGCTCTCCGGCTTTCACTTGTCCCTCGATTTCAATGATTGGTGCAACTTGGAGTTCAGGAAATCGGTCGCGAATGGCCAAGGCATCGTCATAACGGAGTTTGAGATTGCGCCCCGCAAACATGCGTTTTCCCTCAATGGTCAACCGTTTTTTCCACACAAACAACAGGTTCGTACCTAACCGTTCAATGGAGCTCACGAGCCAAACTTGTCCTCCTTCTACGATAGCCATCATCGCAATCACTGACGCCACTCCGATAATCACACCTAGCATGGTTAAGCTAGAACGCAACAGATTGCTCGATAGATTTTTGATGGCATCGCGAAAGATCATTCCTAGCATGGGCAGCCTTACTTTTCTTGAAGAAGGGGTTGGGTTGGTCGTCTGCTGGACTCGTCATCCACAATCCGCCCATCGAATAACGTAATGCGGCGGTTGGCTCGTTGAGCGATGAGGGGGTCGTGGGTAATCATCACGATGGTTTGGCCTTGACGGTGGAGTTCTTGAAAAATTTCTAAAATTTCGTTCCCGGATTGACTGTCTAAATTTCCCGTTGGTTCATCTGCGAGAAGTAATGCAGGGCAGTTCGCCAAAGCGCGTGCAATGGCCACGCGTTGTTGTTGCCCGCCGGAGAGTTGATTGCTGTGATGATTCAGACGATCATGAAGTCCCACGGCCGTCAATAATTCTCGAGCGCGGTCTTGTTGTTGTGCGCGAGTCACTCCAGCATACATGAGCGGGAGTTGAACATTTTCCAATGCGGATTTTCGAGGTAAGAGATGAAACGTCTGAAAGATAAACCCGATTTGTCGATTGCGGATTGTGGTGAGTTCTGAGTCGGGAAGCCTATTGATGTGGGCGCCATCTAGCCAATAGTCTCCGGTTGTCGGATGACTGAGGCAACCCAGTATATCTAAGAGCGTGGTCTTGCCGCTGCCGGATTGTCCAATAATGGCGACAAACTCGCCACGTTCCATCTCGATACTTAGGTCCTCAAGCGCATGAACGGCGACTTCGCCGGTTACAAAGATTTTGGTGATGTGGCTCAGTGTGATTAGCATATTCAAGTGGAAGCCATGTTACTGATCTTCGGTTGTCCGGTGAAAGACAGGAACCATCACTTGGTCATGCTCTTGGAGGCCTTTGGTAATCACGGCTTGGGTTTCCGTTCGAAAGGCCACTCGTACCTTTTGGTTCTTGGCAATTCCGTTCGTGAGGACTTCAACAACATCATCGCCGTTTTTTACCTGAAGAACTTCCAAAGGGATGGTGAGGACATCATCTAATCGTTTCGTGACGATGTCGACGTTCGCTGTCAACATGGGCTTGAGGGTTGTGTTCGAGTCGACAATCGCTATTGTTACATCATAGGTCACAATATTTTCTTCTTTGATTCCTTGCGCAGCGATGGCGGTCACTCTTCCTTTAAACTGTTGGTCGGGAAGAGCATCCAAGCGAATATCGACCTTTTGATCCACCGCCACCCGTGGGATGTTCACTTCGTTGATTTTGGCTTTCACGACCATTCGAGACAAGTCGGCCAGTTTCATCAGTACCGTGCCCCCACCGAATGTGGCAGTTCCCGACGTAATAATTTCTCCAGCATTCACGAGAATTTCTAGGACGGTTCCATCTGTTGGGGAACGAACTTGAAATTCTTCGGGTCGAGTACTCTGTGTGGAATTCTCTTGATACCGGTTGAATAATTCTTTATTGCCACCCAAGGCCAACAGCAATTGGCGTTCGGCCAATTCTAATCGGACTAATGTGCGTTGATATTCAAGCTCTGACGTTTCTAGAGCTTGTTGCGCAATGAATCCTTTCGTAAATAAGGATTGCGAACGGCTCCATTCCCGTTGAGCCGTAGTGACGTTCAAGCGTTCTTCATGAATCGCGGCACGAAGCTGGGCTACTTGACGGGCCTGGCTAGATTCTTGGCGAATAATTGCCAGCAGTTCACCCTTTTTTATGGGTTTTCCACCTGAGACGAATAATTGGGCGACCTCCCCCGAAAATTGAGACTTAATCTCAATGGTTTTCGAAGGCTGAATCGTCCCGGTTTCCGAAACCCGAGTTTCAATAGAACTTCGCAACACTTCAATAGTATTTGGAGACTGCTTTTCCAAAGAGTCCGATTGAAGGTCAGAGAAATAGGCATAGAGTCCGATACCCGAGGCAACGACGAGGACAAAGACCGTGAGTAAGACGTTTCGTGTCATGAGTCCAATTGGAATGAAGAAGGTTGTAACGCCGCCATTCTATGGTAGCAGGAGGCTAAAGCTTCTGGGAACTCAAAGTGCCTGTTGAGAGGGCAGGGATTCTTGACAATCACGGTTATTGCCTCCGCCATTCTTCATGCTGCCATTCATTTTCCTTCCAAACAGAGTTTTCCAGCTGGTCTATCAAGCGAATAGTAGAAATCCATCATTTTATCCATTTCTGGATCTTCGGCTAAGAGGCGAATCATTACTCTCTAAGGACTATTCATTATATTTTTAGGCCACTTTTTTTCTCTCTTAATGCTGGGTTTGGGCTCATTGAATAATTGAATTATTAAGTATTGATTTTAAAAAAGTTTCAAAAATCTAAAACCAGCCTCTTTGGAATATTTTCGCAAGGGCCTTGTAAATAGCCTAAGAATATAGGCCGGAAAAATACATGGATTGTATTTTTAGCTGTAATTGCTGTGTTTTGGTGAAGCTCAACAGAGAACATCTTCCAAAGTTCTCAAGGTTATTAGTTTTGGCATATGGGTTGCTTTGGAGTAGGTGTGAGTAAAAGGAAGGCCGGGCAACAAATGCGAATCACGAGTTCTAGAAAAGAAAGCAAGATGGTTCTAGGGGATTCACCGCGACATACATAGATTGGGAAGGAGATTTCAATAATTATGGCATGCATACTCATCACCGGCGGTACCGGGTTTATTGGTGGAGCGCTAGCAGGCGCCTTTCTGTCCAAAGGCGATAAGGTGATCTGTCTATCACGAAATGATCCTAACGGAGATCGGACGCGTCACAGCATTGCCGCGGCTATGAACGGTTTTGGTTACGAGGCGTCTGCGCCAGTACTTGAGAATTTACGGATTGAACATATCGACACACAGGATTTTTCTCATGAATTGAACCGGTTTCCATTTTGGCCGGAGGTTGATGAGGTCTGGCATTGTGCAGCAGATATGAATTATGCCGCGGAGAATCTGGCCAATTCGTATGAAAATAATGTGCGAAACAGCGTCATGCTCTATCAGAAATTTTCCGAAACAAGTGCCCGCACTAATCGGTTCTATTATATGTCCACAGCCTATGTTGGGGGGAACATTGGCGGTGATGTTGATGAAGCGTTGCACCTCCTTCCCGTGTTAGGGAATTCCTACCAAATCACCAAATTCACCACAGAACAGACGTTGTCCCACGCTTCCCAACAAGGCAATCTAGGCAATCCCCTCACGATAGTACGGCCGTCGATCGTCATTGGCCACCAGAAGACGGGATGGAGTAATTTTAAGCCCTACGGCCTCTATATGTTTGCTCGGGGGTTCTTTGGCCTTGCGAAATTGACCTCTGAGATTCACCTCCCAATTCCCGAAGAAGCGGCTACCAATTTGGTGTCGATTGATACGGTCATCAATCAAGCCCTGCTATTATCCCAAACCACCGATCATCGACAACACCATGAAGTGTTTCATCTCGTCAGTGCTGAGAACATGAATACAAGAACGTTGCTCACCACTGTGGCCGATGAAATTGGCCTCACCTTGCTGTACGAACAGGGCCAGTCTTTACTCGAGCAAAAGCTGGAGAAATTTATTGAACCGAATCGAGTGTACTCCACGCAAACCTGGAATTTTCGGATTCACAAACTTCGTGCGCTTCTCAAGGACCACCCGGAGGCGTTTCATTCCGTAGATGTCGAATCTTTGGCCAGAATAATTCGCACGTATTTTGATCATTTGGTGATAGATAAAAAAAGAAAAAAAGCCAAAACCAATCATGTCAACCATATGCAATCGGTTAGTCGGGTGGAAATGGCCTACGCATCGTAAAGATGAGGAGCAATCAATATGGTAATCAATGGCTATTTTGTTATGTTTTTTCTCAGTTGGGCGTTACTTCGAATCGGGTTTGTGTCTCTGATCACGCGTGTAGCTCATTCGACATGGGCTGAGAATCAACGAATTTACAAGATCCCTTTGCCGGAACAACAATATGAAAGAGAAAAGTTTTGGGCCGTGCCATTTATTGTTGATGGCGTAGGCTTTGCGTTGATGGCGTATTGGGGGGTGCTGCAATTTGTGGAGTGGGGAATTTTGCCAACCCTGAGTCTTACCGCGGCGAGCTTCGGGATGTTGACGCTGACACATATATTTTTCACGGAACCCCTGTATTATGGGTACCATCTCCTTCTTCATCGGGTTCCCTCACTTCGCCGGCATCATATCAAGCACCACAAAGCGACGGTCCCCACTCCGCCATCTGGCTATACGTTTACGCTCTTTGAGCGCATGAGTTATCTCGTGCTCTTTGCCTTTACGGTCCTGATTGTTGGATGGGTTGGTCTACTCACCCCTCTTGGATTTTTCGCCTATTTTCTAGTTTTTGATTTCTTAAATAGTATTGGCCATTGCAATGTGGAGTTTTTCCCCAGGTGGTATGTGCATTCCCCCCTCAAATGGGTAATGTATAGTCCGAGTTTTCACAGTCTCCATCATTCGCGGTGGGAAGCAAACTATTCTTTGTTTATGCCCATGTATGATTGGATATTCGGCACAGTGGAGCCAGAAAGTGATGCGCTTTTTTCTCAGGCGCAGTCAGGCCATGGACCCAACAACCTCAATCGGCTCACCCTGCAAGGATCCCAGCAAATATGGAGCAAGCCATTGGTGCCTAAGGGAATATTGACTCGCACTTAGGTGTTAGCCACCCCATCTTTGCCACCCTCTGAGGTGATATTCTCGCCGGTATTTACCAGAATTTCCAGGGTCGTGTAATCTGCCCCGAGGACTTAATGGATTTCGATGTTGTAATGGTGGAGGGTTGAGGCTGTGACAAGTCGGAGGTGAGAGAGCGATTGATTATAATCGAGGACCGCTCGGAGTTCTCGCCTGCGGGCAAATTGTAAATCTCGTTGGAATTCCAGCACTAAACGAGTCGTACTGAGCCCAAGCTGCAAACGTCCTTCTTCGGCCTTGAGTTGTTTCTCTGAGAGTCGACGAGAAGTTTGATTGGTGCGAATCCGTTTGTAATTGGTGTCGATTTGGCGGATAGCTTCTTTGACGTCCAAGATGGTTTGCTGACGGACTTGGAGGAGCGAGGCTTGTTGTTGGTGAGTTTCAAGTTTTCGTCGTTGGTGCTGGCTCTCAGCTGAGCGGTTGCCTAAGGGGTAACTCAAAATTACCCCTCCACCCATATTGTAGAAATCCGTACTGCCCAAGCGATCCCACGTATCAGTGGGGTTATTCCCTAATCCTGCGAGGCCGAGCCCACCCTGAAAGGACAGGTCGGGTAGCAGCTGATTTTTAGCAAACTGGGTTTGGACCAATGAGCTGTTGACATTTTTCTTGGCTTGTAAGACTTCTGGACGATGTTCTAAGGCATGGGTAATATGGTTTTCAAGTGGAAAATTCTGTTGATGTTGTAGGGGGACATCTAAAGGGACGAGGGGAGTGGTCTGCTTCAGGTCCCATTCTGACTCGCTGAGTAATCGTCGCAATTGATCTTCTTGGTCTTCCACTGTTTTTTTTGCCAGTAATATTTGTTCAATTCGACTAGCCACACCCGCCTGGGCTTGTAAGGCTTCCACTTCAGCCAAGACTCCTGCCATCACTTTTTCGCGATTACTTGCCAAGAGTTCCTCTGCCGCTTCTAAGCCGGCATGCGCCACTTGTAATTTTTTTTTGGCAAACACAAGTTCCCAATAAGTCTGTTCGACTTGGGAAATGACTGAGAGGACTTGTTGGACGAAGAAGAGTTGTTCTACGGCTGCGGCATTGCGAGCGACGGTGATCAATGTCTTGTTCACGGTTAGGCCTAAGTTGCGCAGCAGCGGTTGCGTCAGGTTGAAGGACAGGTTGCTGCGATACGAGGGATTAAAGAGAAACCCGGTCCTGCCGGCGACGGAGTTGCGGTTGGTATCAAATGTGAGGTCGTAGGAGCCCCCGGTGAGGAGTCGTTGTGAGTAGCCTAAGTTAAGTCTAGTGTCATTTTGGTCAAAGTTATCGGGGTCGCTGCCGGCTGTGACTCCACCAAATCCAAATACGGGTCGGTTCAGTGGAGCGACGTTGCGATCATAGCGACCACCCAGTTGAATAGTTGGATCGAATTTGGCTTGTTCAAAAGTGATATCGGTGAGCTGTGCATCCCTGGTATGCCGACTGACTTGAATGTCCACATTATGCTCAAGGGCCTGCATGACCGCATCTCGCATCGTCAACGTCTTAACTGAATCGGCAGGAATAAGTTCTTTGAGAGCCGCATCTTCCGAGGAGCCAATATTAAATTTCTGGTCTAGGGCGTGACTCCAATTTGGCCCTAATGTGGCCAGCGCCAATAACAACATTGTCATAGTGGGCCATCTATGTTTTTTTATTGGCGCAACTCGCATGACTTACGCTAACAAAGGCAGTTGAATGAGGGCAATTTGCCGAAAATTTGCGCTCACGCCTGGCCAAGGTTTACGTTAAAGATGAGAATGAATTTACCTCATTTCTTTGGACAGAGGGGTTGTCGAGGTCCTCAGAGAATGCGTATGATTTCATTCCTTAAAAGAGAGCAGGAATTTTATAATTTTTTCACCAGGGTAGGGACATTTATGACATTGGGTATGTTGAATCATGACCAAAACGACACCGAGGGGAATGATAATTTTCGATGTGAGGGAATACCTAGAAGGACACCGTATGCCAAGCGAGCATCGCTTGCGAGTTTAGGTCTTGGTTTATGTCTCCTCGGTTTCCCCATGTGTGCGTTAGCAGGGGATGAACCTCAAGAACTTCCGAAGCCCTCGCATATGACTGTTGCACCCGTATTCCAAGAATGGCAATTTGATACATCGACACTGAATGAGGTTCCCGAAGGGTTTTCCCTTGAAGTCAGTGGCATTCCTCATAAGGGAGGATGGT
This sequence comes from Nitrospirales bacterium, assembly GCA_029261275.1. GTDB lineage: Bacteria > Nitrospirota > Nitrospiria > Nitrospirales > UBA8639 > Nitrospira_E. The sequence continues at coordinate 8,379 of JAJDBR010000203.1, read as the reverse complement.
TCGTGAATGAGGATGAACTGGCTCCTAGCCAGCCAAAAACGGTAGAACAGCATCTCACTTGCGAAAAGGGTCTGTGCTATCAGTTGTTAAGTGTCGATGGGGTGACAGTCGAATATGTCGATCTTTCGGTACGGATGAAAATGCGATTGGGGACACCCTCCGGAAAAGCTGGCTTGGCCTACGGGATCCAGGATGCCAAGAATTTTTACGCCGTGGTGGTAGAACCAAAAACCAATGAAATTGTGGCGTATGTCGTGAAGGACGGACAACCTAAGGAATTAGCTCGTGAGACTCTAATTTTGGAACCAACAGAATGGCATTTTCTTCGAATCCAACGCAATACCATTATTAGTAAGGAGTTTACGGAAATTTTCTTTGATCACCATCTGATGATTGATGTGTATGATCAATCGTTTAAAATTGGAAAAATAGGCTTGGTCGCCATAGGAGATGGCGCGTTTTCGTTTGATAATCTTCGTGCCATGGAACTGATGACCAATCGCCCGCTCTCGCGACCTGCTGCTTATTAGGTCAGGCTAAATCGGTGATGCCGTCAGAGGAAAGGTGAGGGTTCATTAAGGCCAGTAATGATTCAGGGTCAGTCGCCTCGAGAACTAGTGTGCGGTTATAAGGGGTGACGAACCCCTGCTTGACTTGATGGTCGAGGAATCCTAGTAGACCGTCAAAAAACCCCAAACAGTTCAAAATTCCGCACGGTTTCTCATGGATTTTGAGCTGAGCCCACGTCAGCATTTCACAGCATTCTTCCAATGTCCCAAATCCACCGGGTAAGCTAATAAAGCCTGAAGAGAGCTTGGCCATCAAGGCTTTCCGTTCATGCATCGTTTTCACGATATGAGTGGTGGTCAACTCGTCATGCAACAGCTCTAGTTCGGCTAATTGCCGTGGTATTACCCCGATCACCTCGCCTCTGACTTCAAGGACCGTAGAGGCCAATATTCCCATTAACCCAATATTTCCACCTCCGTAGACGAGACCGTATCCCTGCTGCACAAGGGTTTGCCCCAAACGTTGGGCCATGCTTGCATACTCTGGGTTGATGCCTGGGCTAGATCCACAAAAAACACAAATATATTGCATGGTGAGCTGGTGAGTACGAGATAAATTTGGACGAGAGCTCGTTTAGTTTTCTAGAGGTAAGGTCGTGAGGGCATAAGGATTGACTCGGGCACCGTTGAGGCGAATGCCCCAGTGAAGATGAGGCCCGGTGGCCCTTCCAGTGGCGCCGACTTTTCCCAATGACTCACCTTTGTTGAGAGTTTGCCCTGGTTGAACATCGATTTCTGATAAATGAAAATACATGGAAAACAATCCGACTCCATGATCGAGAATGACGCCCTTCCCTGAGAAAAAATGATCCACGGCTGCCACGACTGTCCCTTTGTTAATAGCCAGGACAGGCGTGCCTTGAGGGGCAGCGATGTCTTCCCCGGAATGGGGACGTTTGTGTTGTCCGTTTATCACGCGACGACTGCCAAATCGTCCCGTTACTGTGCCTTTTGTTGGCTCCAGAAAACCTCCATCCCATAATGGTTGCGCGCCGATGTGGTGAAAGGCCGCCGACATTTCTTTCTGTTCAAGTCGTACTCGTTTTAAGGTTTTCGCATCGAGGTCGACCTTATTCTTGGGCAACTTGAGATGTTGGACGGGATACTTTTCTTTTTGGATTCCTATCGAGTAGATGAGATGCTCCGTTTTGTCCGGTCTTTGAACCGTGATATTCAATTCCTGTTCGCCAGGAGGATCTTGCATGTCTATGCCGACGATGGCCGCAAAATTCCCATTTGCTATCGGAAAGAAGGGAATGTTGCGTTTGAACAGAATGCCGTTCACGCTCGCTTCTGGATTGAGAGCCGGGACTTCGATCCATAACACTTCCCCTTGCTTGGCACTGAATTGTTTCGCTGAATTTAGATCCTGACGTTCTATTCCTGACGCAAGAGAGAGAGAGAGCAGACTGGCAAGTAAAACACAAAGAAACAACACTGCTGGTTGAGAAGGCTGAGGTGAGGGTGTTGGACTTTGCTGGCTGGTCATGGGTAGAGCCGATTATGCGGAACTTGGCTCAATAACTCGTCAACTCGAGGGTTAAATGGACAGAAGGGATCCATGCAAAGAATGGTTTCTTCCCAATATCCGTTGAGCTTGAGATAGGTCCAATCCACAGTATACGACCGATTTTTGGCTCGGGCAAATCGGATAAAGTCTCCACGCACTTTGGCGCGGGTAGTTTGTGGGGGTATGGTTTTGGCTTGCTCGATGGCTTCCTCGTCCACGAGTTTTCTGATCCCTTGCCGTTCAGCTAACAGATAGAAGAGTCCTCGTTGTCGGCTGATGTCATGATATTGCAGGTCCATCATGCTGAGTCGTGGGTCGTCCCATCCACACGACTTCTTGTCCATGTAATTTTCCATGAGCCATTTTTTGGTGATCCAGTCGATTTCTCTGACCAATTCCATGGGAGAGGTCGCAAGAAGCTGCAACACGCGGCCCCATTCATCATGAATTTCAGAAAAAATTTTATTGGGCGGTTGAGACTGTAAATATTCTCCCGCACGCTCCCAAAATATCTGTTGAATTTCGAGGGCAGTCAGGGCACGTCCATCTTCGAGTTTCACAGTCTTTTTCAAGGTAGGATCACGCGAAATATCTCGGATGGCTTTGACTGGCTCCTCTAAATCAAGGCTGGGAATGGTGTAGCCATCTTCAATCATGGACAGCACAATGGCAGCCGTACCGACTTTTAAATAGGTGGAAAATTCCGACATGTTGGAATCACCTAGAATGATATGCAGACGACGGAATTTTTCGGCATCTGAGTGGGGTTCGTCTCGAGTGTTAATGATGCTGCGTGAAGATGTCGTTGAAGACGACGTCTTTTCATGAATATGCTGCGCGCGCTGAGAGATGAAAAACTGAGATTTGCCAGAGACTCTGAGGATTTTTCCTGCTCCAGAATAAATTTGACGAGTGACGAAAAACGGGATGAGTTGTTCGCTGACTTTCCAGAAATCAACATCGCGTCGCATCAGAAAGTTTTCATGCGACCCGTAGGTGTTGCCGAGTGAATCCGTATTATTTTTGAATATGAAGATATCTCCGGAGAGGCCTTCTTCTCTCAATCGTTCCTCGGCAATGGGGAGACAACTTTCCAGGATTCGCTCCCCAGCTTTGTCATGAATCACTAAATCTATCAGGTCGTCACATTCGGGTGTCGAATATTCTGGATGACACCCCGTATCTTGATAAAACCGCGCGCCGTTCGTGAGAAAGGCGTTGGAGGGCCAACTATTGGGAATAAGTCCCTCAAAAATGTACCCGAGGATTTTTTCAATCGGAAGATAGACGCGCCCTGTGGGAGAAAAGGTGAGTCCGTATTCACACTCAAGTCCGAAAATTCGCTTGATCATGGCCGTGTTCTTGGCGTTAGGAAGAACCGTGTTGTAAGGAATGTCGGATGTTTGCTAACACGTCATGTAGTCAGAATACACCCCTCTTTGAGAATGTTCAACCTGAGAATCTGATGACAACAACAGGGAAATCGAAGGCTTAGGAAAGAAGAGCCGAAGCTTCGGAGGTTCCAATTCGACGGAATTTTCGTCCAGGCCGTGTCCTGTCTAGAAGGGCCACTTCGAGCCCTTTCAGGCCGGTTTTATGGTCAGCGCCATTTTCAAATGCCTGTTGGCATAATTGTAAAGCTATTTTTAGCGCTGGACGTGTTTCGGAGATTTCCTTGCGGAGAAAGGTCAAGATGGCTTCGGATCGTCCGCCAATGGCTGTGAAATTTCGTTCATCAATAATGCTTCCATCGAAGGCGATGCGATACATTTCGTTCCCATCTGGTGTCTCACCCACTTGCGCAAGAAGGAGTTCAACCTCATAGGGCTTCATTTCTTGGCTAAAAATTGTTCCTAGCATTTGTGAATATCCATTCGCGAGGGAGCGTGCGGTGACATCTTCTCGGCTATACATCATCCCCTTCATGTCGGCATGTTGAATACCAGCTTTCCGTAAATTTTCAAATTCGCTATATCGACCTGCCCCGGAAAAGGCAATGCTGTCATAAATTTCTGATATTTTAAAGAGCGATGCGCTAGGGTTGTCTGCGACAAACAACACCCCTTGGTCATATTCCATGGCGATGATTGAACGTCCTTTGGCTATGCCCTTTTTGGCATATTCCGCCCGGTCTTGCATCATTTGTTCGGGGGAGACGTAAAAGGGCATGGCCATGGTTTAATATTCCCGTTCTTGCGATAAGAGTTCTTGGCAGATTGTAGCGAGTTGGGTGTCTTCGACGTCGCGCACCCCTTGTCCATCGACTAATTTGACCATGGGGAAAATTTTTCTGAGCAGGTCGGGCCCACCCGTTCCCACATCTTCTTCTGCCGCATTTGATAACGCTCGAATGGCCACTCGTACGGCTTGGTCTTCCGGTAGGTTCTTCCGAAAGTGTTCTTTTAATGTGAGACGGGCATCCTTTCCGCCAGATCCCACGGCGTGAAATTCCGTATCTTCATACCGGCCACCGGTAATGTCATATTTGAACAAACGGCCAATTTCGCGTTTCTGGTCGTATCCAACAAAAAGGGGAATCACAACAAGGCCTTGCATGACCATAGGGAAATTGGCTTTCACCATGTATCCCAGTCTGGTGGCTTTTCCTTCACATGTTAGGGGTTTCCCATCGAGCTTTTCATAATGCTCTAGCTCGATTCGAAACAGTTTCGCCATTTCCACGCAGGGCCCGGCAGCTCCGGCGATCGCCATGGCTGAAAATTCGTCGGTTTGAAATACCTTATCCATACGATTGGCGGCAATTTGAAATCCTTCGGTGGCACGACGGTCTCCAGCGATTAAGACACCGTTTTGGTAGGTAAACGCCAGAACTGTTGTGCCATGAGGCCAGGGAGGAAGTTGGTGAGAAAGAGGAATGTCACGTGATCCTTGTTGGATAGGGAGCGTGCCCCACCGAGCCATGGGTAATAATTCTGGTCGCTGGGTAGTCAGAAATTGATAAAAGCTTGAACATGGATCAAAAGAAAAACCTGGGATTGGATTGTTATCAGCGTTCATGGTGGCTTTAGGCTGGTTAAGGTCTGGTTCGCATCGTCTGGTCATGGGGTGAGGCGTGATAATAGCTGATCAACGGAGTCAATGTCCTGAAAGAGCTCTTGAGTGAGTGATTGGGTGCCTCGATAAGGATCCATGAGAGGAATGCGCTTGATCGTGCCATCTGTCGCTTCAAGTAAAACCGACGTCCAACTCATACCATAGACCTGTTGAGGAAATCGTTGAAGACAAGCTCCTCGAAAGAAGGCGCGAGTCTGGGCTGGAGCGGTCTTCATGGCGCGTTGGATTTCTTCATCGTGCGTGAGTCGCTCCATCTTTCCCGTTCGTTCTAAGGTGTAGGCCAACCCTTTGGCCGGCCGTACATCGTGATATTGTAAGTCCATCATGGCAATGCGAGGGTCCTCCCATGAACAGCGTTTTCGATCCATGTAGGACTCCATTAGCGCGCGTTTGGCGACCCAATCAATTTCTCGGTTGAGCTTGGCGGGATCTTGGGTTAATTGGTCAAGAACTGCTTCCCATCGAATTAAAACTTCTTTGGTGATGGGGGATAATTCATGGGTCGTATAAAAATCGTGAGCCGCGTTCAGATAGGCCAGTTGGATTGCTATCGCAGTGATAGGGTGCCCATTCTGAAGCGATAAGGAAGCTTTGACGGTGAGATCCCGTGACACCTGTTTGATGGCATTGACGGGATCGGCTAATTCAATATGGGGGAGATCTCCATCATTTTCTAACATATCCATAATGATGGCGGTGGTTCCAACTTTGAGAAAGGTCGAGACTTCGCACATATTGGCATCCCCGACGATAACGTGGAGCCGACGATATTGAGATTGTTGGGTATGCGGTTCGTCTCGTGTATTGATGATGGGACGATTGACCATGGTGTTGAGGTCGTACAGACATTCTAGAAAGTCTGCGCGTTGGGATATTTGATACGACGTGTGGTCTGCGCCGTTTTCCGCTCCGACTTTGCCTGCACCACAAAAAATTTGACGTGACACAAAAAACGGCAGGAGGACTTGGGCGATATGCTCAAAGGAAACCCTGCGAGAAATGAGATAATTTTCGTGATATCCGAAACTATTGCCTTTTCCGTCAGAATTATTACGGTATACAAGAAATTCATCTTGTCCCAGACTGGTGTTCAGGCGTGCGAGACATTCAGCGACGACGGTATCTCCAGCTCGTTCATAGGCAACAAGTTCTCGTGGATTGCTACATTCGGGGGTGGAATATTCTGGGTGGGCGCCGTCGACGTATAAACGCCCGGCATTCGGGAGAATTTTATTGAGTTGGCGGTTGTAGCTGACTCCCGGACGTTCGGGTTCGCCTTCTACCTCAAAGCCTCTAGCATCCAAGAAAGGATTTTCGTTTTCATAATCCCACAGGGCAGTGGGTGCCGGAAGGCGAGGGCAGTGACTGATTAAGCGAAAGGAATTATCGACAGGATCGGGGTTGTGAGGAGAGCGGGCAATGATCCCGTATTCAGTTTCCGTTCCAAGAATGCGCAGCAATGAAACCTCATCTAGGGCGAAACGGGTTGATTAAAAATAGTGACCGACACTCATTGTTTCAATTTCGCGTGATTCAGAATCGTCATCAACGGTGAGCGTCCTGACGTGAATAATTTTCTCTCCTTTTTTTCCAGCAATCTTCGCCCAATCATCTGGGTGTGTCGTATTCGGTAAATCTTCTTGCTCTTTAAATTCTTCTCGGATGGCTTGCAGGAAATCTTCGGTCGTGAGGCCCTTCTCTTTGCCGGAAATGGTGCGTTTGATGGAGATCTTTTTGGCACGTGAGACGACACTTTCAATCATCGCACCGCTGGAGAAATCCTTGAAATAAATGGTTTCTTTTTCTCCATTCGCATAAGTCACTTCGAGGAATTGATTTTCTTCGGTTTTCGAATACATGCCTTCTACTGTGGTTTCGATAAGATGCTGCACGTAAGCTGTGCGATCCACGTTCAGTTCCGTCATCGCGGATTCAGCAAAAGGAAGGTCGTCCACCAGGTATTTTCCAAGGATATCTTTTGCGCCATGTTTGTCTGGTCGAGGGATCTTGATTTTAATGTCCAGTCGTCCAGGCCGTAAGACGGCGGGGTCGATTAAGTCTTGTCTGTTGCTGGCGCCAATGACAATGACATCACGAAGACTTTCTACGCCATCAATCTCGGCAAGAAATTGCGGCACAATCGTCGACTCGATGTCTGAAGAAATACCCGTTCCCCTTGTTCGAAACAAGGCATCCATTTCATCAAAGAAGACAATGACCGGATGGCCATGTGAGGCTTTTTCTTTGGCTTTGGCAAACACCTCTCGAATTTGGCGTTCGGATTCTCCCACATATTTATTTAGGAGTTCTGGCCCTTTAATGTGGAGAAAATAACTGCGAATGTCTTTGCCTTGAAGATGTCCGAGCTTTTTGGCGATGGAATTTGCGACGGCCTTGGCAATTAAGGTTTTTCCACACCCTGGAGGGCCGTAAAGGAGTATGCCTTTCGGTGGCAATAATTGATGCTCGGCAAAAAGGTCGGGATGGAGGAAGGGGAGCTCAACGGCGTCTTTTACTTGTTCCAATTCTTTTTCGAGGCCGCCAATGTGATCATAGTTAATATCTGGAACCTCTTCGATGACCAGCTCTTCCATTTCACCTTTGGGCAGTTTTTCGGTGAGATACCCTGAACGGGATTCAAACAAGAGATGATCGCCCACGCTCAGTTGTTGTTGTTTGAGCCCGTCGGAAATTTCAACCACTCGCTCATCATCCCGGTGGGAACTGACAACTGCCCGTCCATCATCGAGCAAATGTTTGAGATGGACAATTTCCCCTTGTGGATCGTACCCTCGTGCTTCAATGACATTCAGGCCCTCATTCAAAATGACTTCTTGCCCTGTTTTGAGAGAATCTAATGGAATCGAGGGATGAAGATTGACGCGCAACTTTCGTCCACCCAGTGAGACATTAATTGTTCCATCTGAATTGGTACCGTAAAAAATAGCAAAGCTAGAAGGTGGTGCGGTTAAATTTTCCACTTCTTGGCGGAGGGCTTTTATTTGTGCCTTGGCTTCTTGAAGACTTGAGACCAACCGATCATTTTTCTGTTGTGTTTGATCAAGCTGGTGGCGAGATTCATGATGTTGTTGTCTTTCAAGTTCTAAAGACTCCACCTGGGACCGCAATTTTCGAATTTCGAGGGTAGGGTCGTCAGCTTTTCTCATTCCCATAAGCGGCTCAATTCGGTGAGACAACTCCTCAAGCGATGAGGACAATAACCCC
>JAJDBR010000202.1 GCA_029261275.1 Nitrospirales bacterium | reverse complement strand
TGTTCCCGGTCGCGATATTTCACGGAGTTCGCGGGCGAGATTGTCAAAGTAGGCTCCGGGGAGTACTGGATATTGTCATCACCTAAAATGATAATTCCAGCCCCCTCGGAACCATGCAAATAGTTTATTCCTTTCGCGGTTGATATCCAGCAGTATGTCAAGCGGTGGCATGAATTGCGTCCACCGAAACCCGATAGATGCCCGTATAACGGCTGCGACTGCACCGGTCTGCATAACCACGGCCATTACGTACGTCGCGTAATCTGGATTGGCGGCGTGTCCTCAATTTGTGTTCATCGGTATCGCTGCACAGGGTGCAAGCGGACCATGAGCTACTTGCCTGACTTCTGTGTTCCCTACAAGCATTATGGGGCCGATACTATCTGCCGGGTATTGTCGCTGTTGCTGTTGGTCGGGCGTACGGTAAAGGAGCTGAGCGATCCATTTGGTGATCTTAACGAGGTCGGACACAGCAGTTGGTGTGTGCGTAATTGGCTTGATCAGTTCAAACGTAACAGCCATAATCTTTGGACAAGCGGAATGGTCCGTTTGACCAATGTCTCGCCGGCAGCTCGCGGCGATCCGACGGTTTCCGGCAACGATTTGACCGCGTTAATGCGAGTGCTTCATCGTGTCGCCATTAAGCATACCCCAAACGACCGTCATGTATTCCCTTTCTGTCAGGTAAAGCTGTGCAGCCAACTCCCGCCTTTTGGTCTTTTCCGGGCCATGTTGTTGCAGGGCTGTGCCACGTGATGGGCCTTCCTTTGTTTTTTAGGTCGATTTTCTGATCATTCTTTCCTCAACACCCCGTGCAGCACGACACACTTGTGCGTTTTCCCCACCTCTGACAGCATCACCGACGGTTACAGTCACGAATTTCAACGGAATGAGTCCGTCGCACTGCCGGCTCTTCAACCGTCCAACACACTTCCATACGCGCCAAATCGGCATCATGAAGGTTCTGTATCGTCCATCAACTGATCACCCGATCAGTCCATCTGGACAAACCAACAACCGCACTGCCAGGAGGATCATCATGGAAGACGAAACCGATCAAGAACAACTGGCCTACTTCCGGTTTGGCGTGATTTCACCGCTGCTCGCCGATGAACTCGACCGCACGCTCAAACAACGACTCAGCGAACAGGCTGAACGCCTTTGGGTGTTCCCGGACGGCAAACTCAAGCGCATCGGCTACGGCACCATTGAGCATTGGCTCTATGATTACCGCCGCTACGGCATTGATGCGCTGAGGTCTCACCAGCGAAGCGATGCCGGCTCCTTTCGGGGAATCGATGAACAACTCGCAAACGCCATTGACAGCGTACTGGCTGATCACCCCGAGTTACGCACTCACGCCATTATCGACCACATCCGCCGCGAAGAATTGTTGGGCGAAAGTCCGCCAAGCCAAAGCACCCTGTATCGCTATATCAAGGCAAACCGCATTGCAGAACCGCCGACGAACACGCAGGAACGCAGAAGTTTTGAAGCCCCATATGCAGGCTATCTATGGCAGGCAGACATTATGTACGGCCCCCATTTGCCCAAACGCATGCCCAATGGCCGAACGAGAAAGCACCAGACCTTTCTTATCGCCATCATTGACGACCATTCACGATTGCTCTGTCACGGACAATTCTTCTTTACACAGGACCTCGCCACCTGGCTCAGTTGCCTCGAAAGCGCCATCCGTAAACGGGGCATTCCCAAAAAACTGTATTGTGACAATGGAAAGGTATTTACAGCCATGCAAGTCAAGAAAATTGCCGCCCGTTTAGGCATCGAAATCCGGCATACGAAAGTTCGAGATGCAGCTGCAAAAGGAAAAATTGAAAAAATGTTTCAACGATGCCGACACAGTTTCCTTGAACCTTTCCTCGCGATCAAAAAGCCCCAGTCCATCGAGCAACTCAATACCGCTTTCGTCCAGTGGAGTGAACGCGAGTATAACCACGCCGTTCACAGCGCATTCGACGACACTCCCATTCGACGGTTCATGGAAACGGCCTCCCACATGCGGCCCCTACCAGAAAACGACGTCGCTCTATTCCATGTCAGATGTAACAGAACCGTGAAAAAAGACGGCACATTTAGCCTCAACGGCGACCGGTATGAAACCGACCCTGCCCTGGTCGGATGCAGAATCACCGTTTCATACGATCTGCAGAAGCCACGTTCCCCCTATGTCTTCTGGAAAGACCGTTCGTACGGAAAAGCAAGTCTTCTCGATCCCAAAGCCAACTGTAATCGCCGTCGACGAAACGGATAGATAAGGAGCCTACGAAAAATGCACAGCCAAACCCAAATCTTCTTTGGACTCAAAGACCCGGCATTTACACAACCGCCGGCAACTCCCTACCTCGACGACAAACGAAAACGCGTCGCCGAACAACTCCAAAACCTCGTCGCCAGACGTGGATTCGCCTTGCTTACCGCTGCGTCGGGATGTGGAAAAACCACCGTGTTGCACTACCTGAGCGCCACCCTCAACGACAATCACCACCAATGGATATACATCCCATTCTCATTCCTCGAACACACAAGCATGCTCAAATTCATTGCCTCGACCATGGGACTCCAGGAAAAACAAGGTGTCGCATCGACCATCAGACAGCTGCAAAAACACCTTGACGACATCCAACCGGTCAATCCAGTCATCGTCATTGATGAAGCCGAAAGACTCGAAATTGAAACCATGCGCATGATCAGAGCTGTGGCCAACAATCGACCCAACACCACGCACCATTGTACACTCATCCTTGCCGGAGCCGACAGCTTCGTACAACACAAACTCAGACTCAAAATCAATGAACCGCTGCGGCAACGCATCACCCTGTACGCCAGGCTCGACCCCCTCGATCCAACACAGATCCAACACTACATCGAACACCATCTCGCCCAAGCAGGTGCACAAAATTCCCTGTTTCAACCCGCTGCTGTCCAGCTCATCCATGAACTGACCAGCGGCATTCCACGTCTGATCAACACCATTGCAGAAGCTGCAATGGACCTCGCCGCTGAAACCCAGCACTCACAGATCAACCTTGAGCATATTCACAAGGTCGCAAACTGGACCCTTCTGCAGCAACAAGGAGACGCTCAATTGTGACAATCGAAACCATAAACGCCATCGCCAGAAAACTCGCCGAAGCCACAGCGCTCAAGCGACAAAATCAAGCCTTGCGCTGGCTCTTGCAAAACAGCCACGATTCCGAATTAGCCGCAGTCATCGAAAATGCAGATCAAAACGACTGCCTAGAAGAACTCCTCGAATTCATGGCATGGGCCCTCGAACGCGGATTCCTGACTATCAGCGACCACGATTGCGACTCATGCCCGATGCCGTTCTAAACCCCCGTCGACATACACCGCAGTAAGCAAAACCAAAAAGCGCGGGCCCGGGAATCCGATTCCCGGGCCCGCGCTTTCAGTATCAGACCTGAATTCCCTCACCTCCTGTAAACAGCGACGGCTGCCGTAAGGCTCACTACACGTCTACGAACACGCCATTTCTATACAATACACAATCCTGAGGACTAACCTCCAGCTTCAATACCTGAAACAAAGACGCCCAAAAATAAATTGAAAACCAGTCCGCGAAATATCGTGACCGGGAAC
>JAJDBR010000201.1 GCA_029261275.1 Nitrospirales bacterium | reverse complement strand
TGCCGTATACTCGTCTTCCTCCCCAGGAACAAAGGCTTTCAGCAATTTTTGGCGAATATCATGAATCAACTCTGCACATTCCGATTCCCGATGACAAATATCCGGTTGCAGCAATGCCTGTCGCACGCGATCAGACACATTGACCGGACCCGGGTTTAATAAAATCATGAATTCAATTCCTTTATGGTTTTCATTTGATTCACACGAATTTGATTATGCCATGCTCTGCTTAAATCGCGTCGTCATCTCCTGTGGAGGTAGCGCAATGCGATCAGCCTCTTCCAATTGCTCATTCACTTTGATCAACAAAAAATTTGGCCCAGAATCCGCGAGCATCGTCTTAAACTCAAAGACAATGTCTTCCTTTTCCCACACACGCTCGACATTCACATAGCCTGCGGCTTTCGCCATTTTGTCCAATCCCACCACTCGGGAATACGTAGGTTGATTCCCGGTCGTCCCATAGACCTCGTTATCGAACACGACATGAATCAAGTTCTTCGGCTTCAACGCACCAATCGTCGCCAGCGTCCCCAAACTCATCAGAACATTCCCATCACCATCAAACACCACCACCGTTTTTTGTGGCTGGGCTAAAGCTAAGCCTAATCCAATCCCCGCCGTCGCTCCCATAGATCCAATCATATAAAAGTTCTGGTCACGGTCACGAAGCTTACAGGCCTCCCGTGAAGGAAACCCATTACACACAATGAGGGGCTGATCAGTCAGCAGTTCAAAAATTGCTGCCATCGCCTGCGCCCGACTTTGCATCACGCCTTCTTCAGGACCAATCATAATTGAAGCACCTCGAGATAGGTCATCGGGTTTATGGTTGCACCGTTTTGACAATGCCCTTTTTCAAAAGCAGGGCCACCGGAATGCGTTGTTCCATAAATGTTTTGGCGGTCCATTGAAGATCTTCAGTAATCGTCTCGGCCGCAAGCGTACGATGAGGAATCTTGACCGTATCCAGGAGGGTGGTCATGGTTGCCCCCATCACCAAATGCTCCGGTGCATCCTTCCCTTCAAAGCCACGCCAAGAAACCAGCAAAAGACACGGGATTTGATAGATCAAATTGAGGGATTCCAAGACATTCAACGCATTGCCTAACCCAGAATTCTGCATCAGGACCGCAGGAATTTTCCCACCGAAATAGGCCCCAGCCGCCATCGCGACCGCCTCGTCTTCACGAACGGCAGGAGTGTACAGTCGCTCTTCAGTTAAATGTGCAATGATGCCACCAAGAATGGTATCCGGAACTCCCGTAAAGAAGTCGAATCCAATCCCCTGTAGCCCCTTAACAAAATCGTCAGCGTCTAACATGGGCATCCGTTCAACATAGAAGACAATTCTCTCGTTCGCCCTATTGCCACCCAGGCGCCCGCTCACTACACCATTTCAGATTAAAAATACCTACGGAAATGAAGGATGGATAACACCGGCACCAATAGAGGTGAAGCGTACCGAACCAGGTAGAGATTATAGCCCCGAGACAAGGGCATTCTCAAGAAAACCACAGGAGGAAGTTGCGAGAAAAATTCAGAAAAGAGTAGACTAGCCTTTTCCCGTTATAAACAGCATTCACAACACTTCTTTTGAGATTTCCCTATATATGAAAGCTACCCAACGACGGCCGAAATCTACGTACACTGAAGAGCATGCCAAAAGCGGCCTGACCGCCAAACTCCCTCGATTGGAAACCTGGCCCAACCAATATCCTGGATACGTCATCTCTATTGAAATTCCGGAATACACCGCCATATGCCCCAAAACGGGCCTGCCAGATTTCGGAACCATCCACCTCACCTACGTCCCAGACAAAAGTTGCCTCGAGCTCAAATCGCTCAAGGTCTATATGCATGGCTATCGAAATCTTGGCATCTTCTACGAAAATGCCGTCAACAAAATCTTGGCCGATATCGTCAAAGCTTGCAAACCCGTCTCAGCAACCCTCATCGGCGAATTCACCGCCCGCGGCGGCCTCAGCAGCACCATCGAAGCCTCCTACCCATAACTTAATGATACCAAAAAGGGGTCAGTGCCGATTTAGACGACCCACTCCGTATGTAATTTCAGCACACGGGCTTTTTTTTCATAGGAGAATACCTCGTGATGGCTCAGTCGGGATCCGTGTTCAACTAAAAACCGCAAGAGTCATCTAGAGTATTCCGAGCGAAGCGGGCTATCGGTTTGGCCCAAGTCCTTCCCGGGAACCAAACCATGGGAGGATTAGTTCGTACACTCATATACCCACTCTGCCTCATCAGTCTTGGCCAGGATCGCCTGCTCCTCCTGCACGCCAGGCCCAGCATTGCCTTTTAACACAACATACCAACGAATCGGCTGGTCTTGGACGAGGCCGGCAAGAGGAATTCTTACACCAAAGCCCAGCTCGTCGAACGGCGGAAACGGCCGAGGAAAATTCAACTGCTCCTCCAACACCCGGCTCCCATCAGGTTTCTCGTAATAAAGGGAAGCGGTCCCGATAAAGTTTAAGTCCGACGGAATGGGAATCGCCACACCAAGCGAACCGTCCTGCCTTGGGTCAGGTGGCGGCCCACACGGGGGGAAGGTAGGGGGATCTCCCAACACTTCGAATTTGTTGAAACTCGGCTCCAAGGGAAATTGGAGACGGAAGAAATACTCCAGGACGGCGGCGGAGTAGCCCACCGCCCGGGGGATGAGGTGCCTGGCTTGAGCATCATAGACAGCGTCATCTAACTCGAGTTTGCCAATAAGCTCAAGAGGAGGCAAATTGGATAAGCTAAACTTGGCCAAAGCTTGATTTCCTGTAAATTTAGCCGCACGGGCATTTGGGTCCGCAGGACTCCCAAGCCTCAGAAGGGTTAAATACGATTGGTCTGAAGGAAAAGGGCCTGTTGCTGGAATCAATTCAGACAGACTAGGGAAATTATGTGAAGGGATACCCAAAACCTGAAAGGGAATCGTATCATCACTAAAGAAATTAGCATGGGTATATTCGGTCACACCGATGTCAGTACCAAGAGTGGCCTCGGGAGCAGACCCCTGATACGTATCTCGATCAAACAGGTTAGCAAAGGGTTCCCCGTTCGGACCTGCGGGCCCCGATTGTTCGAGAATAGAAAGATCAGGACTGAAGGTTCCACCACCTGTATAGGTTACAACACTTCGGTTCGCCATAAAGTCATGCAAACCCTCATCGAAGGGATGCAAGTCATTTCGGACATGGGAGGGATTGGCTGAATCCTGGAGCAAATGCATGACTTGGCCCAAGGCACGAAAGGTCTTCCCCCAGTATTCATCTCGCTCGTCTTTGGTTTCCGAAGTAAGGGCCTTAAAGTAATTGTCTCGAGCATCATTCCAGGAATATGGTCCTCCCGGAGATTGACTTCCCAAAGGGGCAAGGCTCCAAAAGATGGCAGAATCCTTACCCGGCAACCCAGAATTAGAAACAGGCTCATGAAAGTGGTTGAAAGGTCTTGCTTTCGATAAAGCAGTCGTAATAGTGGAAGTGAAGGAAGAAAGATTTATTTCTTCGCCATCCTCCAAATCACTGCCTTCCATCAGCCATTGTTTGACAGTCTTTTTATCGACGAATTCATTCAAGCCGTTTTCCAGTCCCAAATTGGCCTCCAGATAGGAATTTAAAACGCCTTCATTGATTTTGATGGCTTCTTCAGTGAGCTCGCGGTGGGTGTTTCTTTCCCATCCGCTAGCTGGGCTATCAAAACCCATGCTGCCGGCAATCACAAAAAAACCCAATAATAGAATTCGTCCAAATCGCCGACGAATGGACGAACTCATGAGAGAAGAAATCTTGTAGGTCAATGAATTCTTTTTCCCTGAATCTGTTGGAATCATGTTGCCACTCCTATGGATAGGATACACAGGTAAATTAGTATTATTGTTATCGAGTTTTGAACTTCTTATTCCTCATCGCTTGATACGGAAACCTTTTAGTTATTTCTGAAAACGCCTTTTTTCTCTAGCCATGCTCCTACAAACCATCCCAGCACGGCATACATCAGGACTCCACCCCAAATACAAATGCCCAAAGAATAGTTAAGCCATTGGTCCAATAAGCAAAAGGGAAGATTCGCAAACAGATAGATCAACATCCCCCCTCCTTCAGCCGTTTGAATGGAAAGCATAAGAATTCCCAAGTTTAAAAGAATTCCTATTCCCGCTCCGACAATGCTATATTTGTATCGTTGCCAGAATTCATGGGCGAACATTCTATCTGGTACCTCCACAAATAGGTTTAAGGGAAATGTCTCATCCTAATAATTCTTAATTCGCCACTGCCCATCAGCATCCAATAGGAATTCGACTTCTAATGGAAATTGGACGGTGCCCATCGTAATCGAGGTCGCTGATTTGGCAACCACGCGAAATTCTTGCCCATCGGTCAGTTGCAACGGCACATTAAAGGTCGTGGCCAAATCACCCAGATGATCCTTCAGGACCGTCCAGTCATGACGCATGACTTCACGCTTTCGAGAATGGATAGACATCAGGGTTTGTTCAATGTCGCCTTGCGCGAGAGCATTCATCATGCCCGACCATTGGGCGTTCAACATGGCTTCGAAAGCTACAGCATCCTCAACGAGGACCACCGCCGTCGCTTCGAAGATGTCGCCCACATTATCGGTCACGATGACTTTTGGTTGGTAGAGCCCAGGCTGGGTGAAGGTGACGATTTGTTCCAGGAGATCTAGCCCTTGGGCATCAATGGTGCCATCACCTTGATGGTCCCATTGAATCTGCGTCACGGGTTGCTGGATATCAATAGACACTCGCAGCGTGACTTCGCTGGGAGCAACGTTGCGATCAGGGGACACTCGCAATTGCACTTGGTTGGTCGGAACGTCCGTGGTCTGCACTTGGAGAGAGGTCGAGGCTCGGAGTCCGCAGGCGTTCGTGGCTTCAGCGACCACGGTCGAGGACCCTAGCGTCTCCGTGCTTTCGCGAACGGGCACTCCGTCAACCGCATAGGCTGAGCCAAAAACTTTTGCTGCTTGTTGATTGACGATCACTCCTATTGGACTCGTGCTACTGGTTGTCACAGTGCCGTGAACCTCCATGGTGGGTTGATTGATGGTAGCACCGGCCACCGGAGCGTCAATGCTGACAGCCAAACAATTGGCCGTACAAGCGATATAGGCCTGCACCTGTGCCCCTATGGGACTTTGAAGCCGCACCTCCAGCTCATTGGTGGCTTGCACCCCAATTGGCTGCGTGATTTGGGCCTGGGCCGCGGTGAAGTCTTGCGCGCTGATCACCTCGACCCCATTCAACAGCACGGTGCCTTGGTCTACTCGATTGGCTCCACCGGCCGTGCCATTGATCACCACTAATTCGTATTGGGCCGACAGTTCACAATTCGAAAAACTCGCGGTAAAGATTTCTTCATCTGGTGTCTGTTTCACCCATTCGATCGGGCCCCATAAGGGATCCAAATGTGTTGGTGACGCGGAGGATAACGTCACGTCCACAGTCACCTGATTCGTATGGTTTTGGCCATCGGTGCCACTCACTGTGATCGTATTGCTGCCTTCTTGGAGGGCAATGCCATCGGCCACAAAGACGCCACCCACCACCGTCGCGAGAACCCCATTCACGGTGACGGTGGCACTGGCGTCACTGACGAGTCCTGTCACCGTGATCGGGCTGAAGGCCACCACTGTGCCCTCAGCTGGACTATTGATCATGAGGCGGGGGAGCGCCAATGGCGGGGTCGCTTGCGCGGTAATGGCGACCGTGTCTGGAAGACTGGAATCGACCCCATCCGCTACCACCAATTGGACGACATACGGACCAGGGAGATCCGGGATAAAGGTGGGTTGGGCAAACGTCGGATTGAGGAGTGTCGTCGAGCTGCCTGCGGGTTGACTGTTCAACGACCATAAGAAGGTTAGGGTATTTCCCTCGGCATCCTGGGAGCCGCCTCCATTGAGCGTGACGAGTGTCTGCACAGGGACGAGTTGATCAGGCCCCGCTTCGGCCACTGGCGGCGTATTCCCCGTGGTGATGGTCACCGTCGCTGGGTCACTGTCTTCATTGCCATCATTGACGATGAGTTGGACCACATAGATCCCAGCCAGATCAGCGACAACCGTGGGGTGGACGGTCGTGAGATTTGACAGCGTTGCCGTACTCCCATCTGGCATCGCAATTAGTGCCCAGAGATACGTGAGAGAATCCCCATCTACATCACTCGAGTTGCTGCCATCTAATTGTACGGTCTGACCGATCGGCACCGTCTGGTCGGTACCCGCATGGGCCACCGGCTTAGAATTTTGGGTATTGATGACGACGGTATCGGGCACACTATTTTCTGTGCCATCATTAACGAGGAGCTGCACTTCATAGGTGCCTGGAAGATCAACCGTGAAGCTGGAGCTCGACAACGTCGGGCCCGAGAGGATCGCCGTACTTCCACTCGGTGTCGAGACGAATGACCAGAGGAATGTCAAACTGTCGCCATCCACATCACTCGAATTGGCCCCATCCAGGAGCACGGTCTGAGTGACGAAGACCGTTTGAGCGGATCCCGCATCGGCGACAGGTGGCGAGTTGATGGTGGTTATCGTGACGGTATCGGGAACACTATTGACCGTGCCGTCATTCACAACCAACTCAATGTCATAGCTTCCGGGGGCATCGGCCACGAAGGTCGGCATGACTGCGGTTGGATCATCTAAGGTCGCGGAACTCCCGGCGGGTTGCGCGACCAGGGTCCAACTAAAGGTGAGCAGGTCCCCATCCACATCCGTGGAATCACTGCCATCGAGTTGCACGGTGTCGGTGACTTGCACCGTTTGGTCCGGCCCGGCATCGGCAACCGGCGGCGTGTTGCCGCCCCCTGTCCCTAACCCAAACCCTCCCTCTAACGTGATGGTGCCGCCATTGCCCAGGCGTACCCATTTGCCGACAAAGGCGCCAGTGGCCGAGCCATTCTCACGGATCCGCAACAACCCATTCGGGGCATAAATATTGGCGCGAATGGTACTGTCGGTGCCAATCCGCACCGCTTCAGGTGCCGCGTCAATCGCCCCTGTTGTCCCATTAATGCCCGTGCCAATGATCACCACATCCGCCGCGGTGAGCGTCGGGGCAGAGGGGGCTGGTCCCACCGTCACATGATCGCGGGTTTCGAGATGGTCCTGGACCCGAATCTCGACGGGCGCCGCCGCCAGTACCTGTGCATTGGCGCGAATGTTCCATGATTGAAAGTGATAGAGGCCACCCGTGAGGGTGAGGACCGCACCATTGCGGGCTTTGAGCACCCCATAATTTCCGGCATCCAG
The DNA here is from genome assembly GCA_029261275.1 of Nitrospirales bacterium. Taxonomy (GTDB): domain Bacteria; phylum Nitrospirota; class Nitrospiria; order Nitrospirales; family UBA8639; genus Nitrospira_E. The sequence goes on along the minus strand of JAJDBR010000201.1, from coordinate 12,940 downwards.
GGTAAGTGTGCCGCCTGCGACAACATCGAAGTCCTGCGTGCCCGGCGTGACTGAGGGCACCGATGGTAAGGCCGCGACCAAGGGCAACGTCACAGGTGTCGTGAGTGTGCCTTGAATGACCCCGGGCCCTCTGAGGGTATTGACGAAGACATCGTGGACTTGCGTACCACTTTTCAGTCGCATGGTGTCCCCCATGACGCGACTGGAGGGATCTTGCACGATGACATTGATTCCAAACGTCACTTCTTGATCGTTGGCCAACCACGGCCCCGCACTGGCCCCATTGGCGCCGACATCGCCGCTGACTACCGTACTGCCTTCCCGCACCCAAATGCCCTCTTCCCCAAGGACCACAAAGTCGGTCGCGGCCCAGGCCGTGGTGGGACTCAAGCTCCCACAGCACAGAAACACCATGAGGAGGCTCCACAGGGTGTTGTTCCACACGCGAGCCCAAGTCGGATCAGTGGGGTCGAAAAGATGTGCCATACGTGGTGTTCTCCTAATTAGCTCTTGAGGGCGGTGATGAAATCGATCGTTCATGGAAATCTGTTTGTCGGTATTGAGTCGTGCCCCTGACAGAGGGACACGAGGAAGAGGGGGGGTTGTCTAAAGATAAGTTCCCTAATCTCGAAGACGCTGAAGGATGCGGGGCATCGGATGAGACGAACAACCCCTCTTTTGGAGGAGGCGTTCTATACCAACGAGGTGACGAGACACCGGAGAATCAAGGAAAATGAGGTGCAGGGATTTCTCAGGAATCCCTAACGCCTTTCCGCTCCCACTCATGGGCAAGCACACCTCATCAATCAGAAACTGACTGCGAAGGGCCGAATCACTCTACCCACGAGGACCCACAGGTTCATCGGCTAGAGACACACGCGGGGAAGCGCTGAGGGGAGAAAAAAAGGGCGAGGAAGGCAGTCGGGTCTATGACCTGCCATAGACGACCCACCGTGGAAATATGAATCTGCACCAAAAACCGCCACCTAGGTTGACCAATCCATCCAGAGCACCTCACCCGCCCAAGGAATGCCCCATAAAGCCTGAATTAATACTGAGAGCTACAACCTCTGCCTGCACCCGCTCTCCTTCACCACCGGACACAGAAGGATTATAGGGAACGTGGCATGTCTAATAATGTGGTTTCCTCAGAATAGGTACTGTGGTGCGGCTACCTCCTTGGTGGGTGATTTCTGAACGGGAGACTCTCTCATCCACAACTGATGTTTATGCATTGTCTTTTCTAAAGGAAGTTGCTGTGTCGGTATCGTCTCAGAGATGGATGTGTCATGGGGAGATTCACATGCATGCACCTGCTTGTCAGAAATAGCATGGAGTCTCAGTAATGACCATCAGGTGTTTTATGAAGACCGATCGGTTTTCGCAAAACTACGTACACCCCAAGATATATGATGTTACGTTTGATGTCAGATTTGAGAGTAGGCCGTGGTCACCTCAAGGCCGGCAGGAAAACATTCAAAACGATGAATAGACCATCCTAGACGGAGCATTTTCCCATAGCGTGTCCTGAGATGGACCTGGCGGGTCGCCTGAGCACCAGTCTTGCTCTCCTCTTGCTTCGATGCCGAGCGCTCCCCTGCTTCACCGCACCATCCCCCCCCATCTCGGCAACAACAGCCTCGGCCGCGTCCGCGAAGGTATCCCACCTGCCAGGGGGGAAGCTTCGGCCAACGCGGTCGAGAGAGCCACGCATCACGGCCCGAGAGGATGATGTCCTGGGCTTACTCATTGAGGGGCGAACAACCCAACAGATGGCCCACGCGCTTGGTCTGAAGCCCACCACCATTCGCACCTATCTGCAACGGCTCTATCGTAAAACACACACGAAGACTCGCCCGGCCTTGGTCTGGTGGTGGGCCCAGCGCAGGGAAGATACAGAAAACGAAGGTAGGTAGACTATGCTTGTCTTTAAGAATGATTTCCAGGTTGCGAAAATGCTCCTTGTTCCACACTTTCACAATTTCAATGGAATCACCTGCTGGTACGTTGCCCTATCCGGTTGCATAATTATTCCATGATAAAGGAGGCAGGAAAGAAACATGGCGTAGGCTGAACGTGTAGAGTTAATTATTTCGAGTCTGACCCCTAATAAATATAATATTACCAATCATTTTCCTGATTGGTGGAAATTATTTGTTAAGGGGCAAAAGATGGCTTGAAGTTAGGCTGGAGACGCAGGGATTTTTCGAGAAGTGGTTGATACTCCATCCTCCCCTCGCTCAGCGCTTGAGCATCTCGGAGCAAATCCCCTGCGGAGGCCGTATCGCCTGTGCCGAATAAACATCGTGCTTGATCAAGATTTTTTTGAATCTTGAGATACCTAGGCAACTGACTGCTGCGGACTTTTTGTAAATAGGCCAATGCGGCGGCGTAATCGGGTTGCCGGATTTTCTTCGCGGCGTAATCACGAAAGGGTTGCGCAAGATTACTCCCCAGTGCGAGGTTGGCATAGTCGGAGATGGGAGATTCGGGATGCTTTTGGATAATCTGAGATAAATGGGCCATGCCCGCACGAAGATGGTCTCCTTGTCTCCAGAGGAACAACTTTCCTGCCTCACGGCTTTCTATTGATTCATTCATCAATAATGTTCCTGCCCCATTCTCTTTGGAAACAGTGAGATTGACGCTATTGGATTGTACGGGTTTGGCATTTTTCCTTTCTGAATCGTAATAGGTCGCGGAAATCTGGTAATGACCTGGTTTAGAGAAGGTCCAGCCTTGCGCACCAAAAAAAATTGGAAACACGGCTGTGATCGCTTCTCCTTGACCTATGGTACTTTGAGGAGCGGTGACATCGGCATAGAAAAGAGAGCTAAAGGTGACGGCCTCGTTTTCGGGTGAGGTTATCTGGACTCCAACCGTTCCAGCCTGCGGGTGTAATACTCTCGCAACCGTAACTGCTGTATGACCCGTATACCGAAGCTGAACGGAAAGATAAACTGGTTCACCTAAGACAAATGACTGTTTTTCGACTTCTGCTATGAGCTCCAAATTCGAAGCGGCATCGCCAGCCTGCACGTGATTTTGGCTCCACACAGGAAAAATGACGAACAGATGTAATGTGCAGAGTAGGAGAGTGCCATTCATCCAAATTTTATGACAAGAAAGGCTAGCCATTTCCTTTAGATTCCTTAGTCTAATTACAGTTAAAGCTTGTAAAGCCGCTGCTACTGTGCCAGGCAAAATGTTCAGGGGCTACCCATGTGAAGGGGGCCCCACCAACTGCACCAGGAAACTTGCACTTCGTCGGATGATCCTGGAGGTGTTCTTTACTGTCATCTGAAAATTCGAACACCCAATTCTCAGCAAGATCCCCAGTTTTATTCATAATGGTGGTGCTCCCATCACCGTCCTGATGATGAAGGTTGAGGGCATGGCCAATTTCATGCACCGTGGTTCGCAAGTACTCAGGGCTACCCGCCTGTATTGTTGAGTGTTTATAGTAAATGGCAAAGGCGGATCGAGTGTGGCTTGACCACATTTTTCCCAACACCCAATCCGTGATGCAGGTGTCCAATACCTCTCCAAAGTGGTTGACGACAATGCCATAAAGATAATGTGTGCCCATCGAGGGGAAAAGTGGGGAGGAGCGATGACTATTTTCAAGCGAGTCTAACTCGGCATCGGTGATACATTCGTTTTGTGAAATATTGAGCGGCGCGATATTCGTCTCATCCTCATTCACCGAAACAGCGAACCCCGCATCGGCATAAATAGATTGCACGTCCACCGTTTGACTATTCACAACTTGGGAAGTGGGAAACGTGGTGCCTGTCATCCGATCGAATTCTACAGACACACAAGAGGAAGCAAACAAAGGACAGAGAACCATGAACACCCTGGCCACATGCCATTGAGGTGACCTCGCCATTCCGATCTCCAGAGGTGACTTGCCCATTCAAGGCCCGCCGTTCTTTTTATAATGTCGTCATCCTACACCCAAGTCTTAGCTGGCCTATAAATATCTCTTTCCCCTAAAACTGTCAAGCAAGAACTCTTGGTCGACTGGCTATGGGTGTGTCTGGCTCAAAACTCGTGAAGTTCCCTAAGAGCCATCTGTCCCTTACGCGTCAGCATTGATTGAATCCACTGGGCACCATCATTTCACACTATATATAGTTCTTATTTTTCTAAGACCCCCGTTTCATGGTGTCATGATACAACGGCTGGCCATTCCGCAAGTCTGCCCCCCTCTCATTTCCCGCACGCTCAGGCCGGGGCTTCGAAAATTGCAGCTCTCTCCATCAATCGCGAGGAGATGGAACATGTCCTCCTCCGCGTTCCTTTTCTTGGGCCACTTTCGATTTTGTGTAATCGAGTCCCGGGACTCTGACTAGCTGATACGCCTTCCTTGTCTGGGAAACGCCTTTACTGCGGGCACTCTCCGTCGGTAAACCGCCCGAGCGCACGCTTCGTTAATCCCACTCTATTGGCGTGAGAAGGTGGGGCTGAAGTTTATTGACTGACTTCAGCAGAGGGTGGACTTTCATTCCCACTGTTATCATAGGCCGTGATCGAAAAATAATAGCGGAGTTCAGCTCGAAGATGGCGGGCTGTATATGTCGTGGTGTTCCCTACATCGATAGAAAGCCCATACGATCCGGGAGTGATCCCCTGGTACACCTTATATCCAGCGACATCCGAGTCAGCATTCGGCTTCCATTGAAGCGTGACCGAATGGGTGGTTGAAGATTGAACCCCCGTGGGTATGAACAGGAGACAACAGCCGAGAACGAACCCGACAAGAGCCGTGGGAAAATGGGTTGCAATTAAAGCGTGGAACATGGGATTCCTCCTGACACGGTAGACGGCCCCATTCCTACGATTTCCCCTTTTTTCAGTAACTCGACTATCAGAAGTTTCTGACCCGTGGGTTTGCGTCCCCACCGCTCGGTGGGTTGGCTCGTATCGAGAAGGGGCCTTATGGCAAAAATAGTAAAGCTTGTGGCTTTTCTTTCTTTATACGATCAATGAACCAAAATCCTCTTTCAGACCTTCTCGGCGGCAGATCTCTCATTCTGTAAGGGGGAAGCAAACCAATGTGTCAAAACGAAAAAGTGAATGGAAGTGAGGCGATACCATCGTTCCAGGAGACTTCCAAGACAATGAAACGCTCGAAATCACAAACAGGAAACATCCTCTAATGGCTTGGGGCTAAAAAAATATCCCTAAGAATTAGAAAGGGTCAGACAGGGTTGGATTGGAAGGTGGGGGGGGCGGAGCCGAATAACATTCCGCTTCACATTCACTTTACATCATTTTTTCCGCTGCCCATTCCCGGGAAAATGAGAGAATAGTATAACGTATTTGTCGCCTTGTCCCTCCATAAGGAGAGACTATCTTTTAACTATTCCTGTTTCAGTGACGGCTAGAAAGGGCCACCTGGGACGTTTAGTGATCAAAGAACTGTTTGATCGTGTGGACCACGTAAGTTATTTGCTCTAAGGTTAACTCAGGGTAGATGGGAAGAGAGAGGACTTCTTGGGCGGCTTGTTCGGCGACAGGAAAGTCTCCTTTATGGTATCCCAGCTCCTCATAACATTCCTGCAGATGAAGAGGAACTGGATAATAAATGCGATTGCCAATGTTCTTTTCAGTCAGGTAGGCACTCAGCTCATCTCTCTTGGAGGTCCTGATGGTGAATTGGTTATAGACATGGGTGTTTCCAGAGGCTATCACCGGAAGAGTGACGTGATCATCTAGATCATGTTCCTGAAAGAGCTGACGATAACGGGCCGCATTGTTCTGCCGTTTCCCCGTCCAGTCCGCTAAGTGCTGAAACTTTACGTGTAAAATAGCCGCCTGCAACGCATCTAATCGGCTATTCATGCCAATCAAATGATGATGGTACTCTGATCGGCTCCCATGGACCCGCAATAATCGCAAGCGCTCAGCCACCTGCGAATCATGCGTCGCAATCAACCCGCCATCTCCAAATGCGCCTAAATTTTTCGATGGAAAAAAACTAAAACAGCCCGTACGGCCAAAGGCTCCAGCTTTGGTATCATTGCGAGCCGCCCCAATGGCTTGGCATGCGTCTTCAATGACTGGAATACCATGCGCGTTGGCGAGGTTATTGATGGCTTCCATCTCCGCACATTGCCCAAAGAGATGGACTGGAAGAATGGCTTTCGTTCGAGCGGTGATTCGTTCGCCCAATTGTCTGGGGTCCAGATTCAAGGTGTCCGGACACACATCGACAAACACCGGGCGGGCATGGAGTCGAGAAATGACCCCCGTGGAGGCAAAGAACGTAAAGGGCACCGTGAGCACTTCATCCCCAGGTTGTACATCGAGTTCCATGAGGGAGAGCAACAAGGCATCACTGCCCGATGCGACTCCTACGGCATGCTCCGTCCCCAAAAATGTGGCTAACGTCTCTTCTAATTGTTCAACATGAGAGCCAAGAATAAAACGTTGTTGGGCACAAACCTCTTCAATCACCTTCATGAGCTCTGGCTGAATGCGCGTATATTGGGTTTTCAGATCAAGTAAGGGAACATTCACAGGGAACCCACTCCATCAAATTTCGAGTAGACTTCGAAGAACAAGTCGCGTGGTCTTCCAACAACTTTAGACACCCGCCATCCAAAGGATGGCCAACCATACCAACTACTTTTCCAGAAGGCCATAGGCAGAGTGTTAGGTGCCGGAGGCTGGTAACATCGCCAGGAGCGCCCAATAACGAAGCGCTTTGCCTACCCCGATAAAGAGTAACGCTCCCAACCAGGACATCCGCAACCATCCAGCGGCCACACACAATGGGTCTCCAATCACGGGGATCCATGAAAATAGCAGGATCGGACTCCCCCATTGTTGTACACGTTCTACGGCACGGCGGTGCGCCTCCTTGGATAATTCGGTGAGCGGAAAGCGTAAGGCCATAACCCATCCCAACACCCACGAACTCATGCCACCTAACGTATTCCCCGCCGTCGCCACCGCGAGCAGGTCCCATGAAGACTGACCACTATGTATGGCTAAGGCCACTAACACAGCCTCTGAGCTTCCAGGCAATATCGTCGAAGAAAGAAAGGCACTGAAAAACAGACCCAGGAGCGAGTAATCTTCTCCTGTCATCGCGATCTACTCATGGGGATGCTGGAAGACCTGAGCGCCGAATCGCCTGAAATTTCAAGTTGGCATCAAACGTAATCTCAAAGGTCCCCTGAACCCCTTGGTAGGTGAGAAAGGTCCGCAACACTCGAGCTGGAAATTTCACCGTACGACCATCGTTCGCTGTCGCCACCACGTATTCCACCACCCCTTGGTAATAAGCCTGAAACCGTTCAGGCGAAATATTGAGCCGAACTGTTACCCGTTGCATCGTTGTTCACAGCCTACTACGTGTTGACCGGTCTGCACGCCCTTTCCCTCATACTTTAACAAATATCCTCATGTATAATAGAAACATCTGCGTTGAGTCCCAACCACTGCAACGCAGAACAGCATGTACCTCCCTGAGAACCATGTCACAATATATTCACGAATTAGAGACCATTCGCACGGCCCTGGATCGCGCAAGCGAACGCCTTCAAAGAATCACATACGAAGGGCTACAGGTCAAAATCAAGCCTGATGGGTCTCCCGTCACGAATGCCGACCTCGAAGTCAATCAGATCCTCCAGCAAGTATTGTTAGAGGCCTTTCCACATGATGCTTGGTTGTCGGAAGAATCGCTGGACAATCCCTCAAGACTTCAATCTCAGCGAGTCTGGATCTTAGATCCTATTGATGGCACCAAACCATTTATCAAAAGTTTGCCTCACTATACGATCTCTCTCGCACTCGTTGACCACAACCAACCCGTGATTGGGGTTATTTTCAATCCCGCCACACAAGAATATTTTTGTGCCATCACAGGGCAGCCGGGCATGTTGAATGGTCAACCCATTCATGTGCGCACCACAGCCGTCCCCGCTCGCCGCACGTTCCTCGTGAATACGTGGCACGTCCGCAAACGCCTGCTCGACGCATGGAGAAAAGAACATCACTGCCCTCCACTCCTAGGATCCATTGCGTATTCCCTCGCCCTTGTGGCTTCGGGACACGTCGACGGCGTGATCAACCTCGGCCCACAAAATGAATGGGATATTGCTGCAAGCCTCCTCCTTGTTCCAGGTGCGGGAGGTCTTATCTTTGATCGCCATCAAAACCCTATACATTGCAATCAACCCAATCCCCGCGTGAATGGGATCATCGCTATTCGCCCCGATGCCCTTCCGACCATCCAAGAATGGCTCACTGAACTAAACGTCTCATGTTCATAGGTTGGTATTCCAACTTCTTACGTCCCATTATTGTTGATTACTCAGCCATGGCTGATATTTACGCCCATTCAAGCGCATTCCTGAAGATACGGGACTGTCTGCAACCGATTTCGTTTCATTATGATAAAACCTATTCGATATTTTCCCACCAGAATCTTCAGACACGTTTACCCCACTTAACCCAATCCGCCATTCAACCGAAAAAATAGAGAAGCCTACAACTCGATGAACATCGAGTCGCTCTCATTAACCCTATTTCGCTCTCGTTGTTGATTCCCCTAAGCAACGTCGGGCTTGGATTGTACGTGATGCGCGGAGCCGTCAAACATGCCATTAAAATCCTGACTATTGAGGATGACCCATACCAAACGGAAGCCTTAAAGGAAGCCCTCATCGTCGCTCAAATCATCTGCGTGGAAATCCTCGAAGCCGAAGATGGGGATCAAGCGATGTCCTTTTTACATCAAGAGTACCCCCACATGGATGCGCCACAACCCGATCTCATTTTCCTCTCCAATCACCTACCCGATCGCTCGGGGATTGAGATCATCAAAGAACTTCAACAAGACCGTCGGCTCAAACAAATTCCCGTCGCATTGTTTTCCGAACAAGACCCCAGTACATCCCCTAAGGTGACTTTCCCTGAAAATTGCCATTTATTTAAGCGCCCCAAAACCTGCGATGAATGGATTTATGTGTTGCGATGTATTGAAGATGTGTGGGTCACACTCTTGAACATGGCCGGAGCCCCTCGATTATAACCACCCGTCAGCCTTCTCCTTGTCGCTTCGAGATCCGTACAGTTTTCCGATTCCCCCCGGCTACCATCTGAAATTCATACAACCGAGACTCCAACGCTCCATTAAACAGCGGGATTTTTCGGGACGGTGCCAGCCGAATGAGTTTAGGAAATCGAAAGTCCGCCGTCAGCACATAGACCTTCCAACCGGAAAACCGTTGCTTCAACACATCTCCGAATTTCGGATACCACTCCTCCAAAGTCACATGATTGCCCATTCGAACTCCATACGGCGGATTCGTGATCATGACACCTGTGCTCGCCGGTGCTGTGATATCTAAGACATCACCCTGATTCACCTGCACCCCGCCTAGCCCCACATATTGAAGATTACTTCTGGCCATGGATAACGCCTCCGCATCGTGATCAAACCCAAACAACTTCAACTGAGGCGTTTTGGGAAGGGCCTGTTGGACGTCAGGCCGTATCTCGGCCCAAGAAACTCGATCAAAGTTTCGAAAATGACGGAACGAGAATTCTCGCCGAGCTCCCGGTGCCACCTCTTTGGCCATGAGTGCGGCTTCAATCAAAAATGTTCCTGATCCACACATGGGATCAAGGAGCACCTGGTCACTTGTCCATCCTGAGAGCCGAAGAATCCCTGCCGCTAAATTTTCTCGCAGAGGAGCCTCCCCTACAGCCTGTCGCCAGCCACGTTTAAAGAGAGGAGAGCCAGTCGTGTCCAGATACATGGCTACCTGTCCTTCATCGACGAAGACCACAATTTGGATATCGGGATTGCGCTTATCCACTTCGGGACGTTTCTTGAGCTCACGCAGAAAACGATCACAAATCGCATCCTTCACTCGAAGCGTCGAAAACTCAAGACTCCTGAGCGGGGACTGTTGAGCCACTAGTCGAACCTTAATTCGACAATTCACCGAAAACCACGAAGGCCAGGGTAATTGCAACGCCAGACGATAGAGGTCTTCTTCATGACGATACGACCCGTGCCCCACCCGCCATAAGATTCGACTCGCGATTCGACTCTCAAGATTCAATCGGTAACACAGCGAAAACGCCCCCTGACATTCCACGCCACCAGGGGTGACGCAAATGTCTTGGCCCCCTAAGACCTTAAACTCTTTCGCTAACTCGTTTTCCAGCCCGCGAGGGCACGTGGCAAAAAATGTTTCCATACGTCACAGAGAAAAAAAATGAAAATAACCGTTCTAAATGGATGCTATTGATAGACTTCTGGATTCACGCAATACGGAAGACGTTCACCACGTAACCCTGCGAGGACATTCTCAACAGCCATGTCGGACATCAGAGACCTCGTAGCGATCGAGGCACTGCCTAAATGCGGGATCACCAGACAATTCGGGAGCGTGAGCAACGGATGGGAAGCGGGAAGAGGCTCTGGGTCGGTGACGTCCAACGCCACCCCACCAATCGTCCTCTGCTCCAACGCATGATACAACGCGGTCGGGTCCACCACCGCTCCCCGAGATGTATTAATTAAGATACTTGAAGATTTCATTTTGTGAAATTCAGATGCGCCGATTAAGTGCTGAGTATCAGAAGTGAGCGGAACATGCAGACTGACAAAATCTGATTCTCTCAAAGCCGTGAGCAAATCCACAAACGTCACGGAAGATGAATCCAATGATTCATCATGGATCCCCGCAACACCAGAAGACTCCGAGGCTTCACGATTCTGTCTGGGCGATCGCACGGCCAGCACCTTCATGTTAAATCCCTGGGCTCGTCGGGCCATGGCTTGCCCGATTCGCCCCAATCCCACAATTCCCAACGTGGCACCATAGATATCTTGCCCAAGCAACAGATCGGGCTTCCAGTCTGCCCAGTGGCCCTGCCGTACATAGTCGGCACCTTCCACAATGCGCCGAGCCGAGGCCATCAATAACCCAAAGGCCAAATCGGCGGTCGTTTCTGTCAGGATTCCAGGGGTATGTCCAACTGGAATATTCCGAGAGGTACACGTTGGCATATCGATATGATCATATCCTACCGACATGGTGCTCACGACACGCAAGCGTTTTCCAAAACGGAGTACCTCCTGATCGATGTGATCTGTCAACAAACAATAGAGCCCCTCTGCTTCAGGGATGTGGTCCAGTAACCATTCACGGGTCGCTGGACCATCAGATTCCCAACACACCACATGAGCATGAATTGCTATTTGTTTCCAGACTTTTGGAGGAAATGGTCGGGTGGCAACGACTAGAGGTAGGGCCATGGGGTTCCTCGTTACTCTCTTTTCACCAATGGTGCTCGAAAGCCCACGCTGAACTACCAAAACAGAATCGAGAGGACAAAGACGACATAACACAGCCCATTGACAACCAGATGTATTGGTTTCACCGTTCCATGCCGTACAATCCATGTTAAGTAGGTCGCAGCCACTAAGGTCATGGCCATCCCCATGAGAATTTCCTGTTGGGGAACCCACGCCGTCAACATGATACCGACTGCAGGCAATAAACTGCCCTGAAACATCATGGCTCCAGTGAGGTTCCCGACGGCGAGCGTATCCCGACCGCGCCGAATCCAAAGAATGCTGTTCACTTTTTCTGGTAATTCCGTGGCAACCGGCACAATCAGAAGAGACAATGTCAAAGCCGAAATCCCCCATTGTGGAGCAAGATGCTCGATGCCATACACAAACCCTTTGGCTCCCAACATGATCAGACCTAGGCCCACTCCTAATTGCAACAGAATCATCAATAAATTATCGGGAAACCCAATCTTTGTCGAATAGAGCGGATGATCCGCTTCGGTCCCATGCCCATCATCGACTAAATTCCTCGACGCACGAATGGTCACAGTCAAATAGGCCACATACATCGCCACTAAGGTGAAGGCCAGGAGCCCTCGTACACCTGGCCAATCAGTTGGCACAAATGTGGCTAGCACACCCACACAAAACGCCCAATTAAACCAAACCAGATCACGGGCAAACCCCGTCGGTTCCGGATTCAGCGCCCCATGCCACCCTCTGGATCGAGCCGCAAAAACACCTACGAGAAAAAATGCCACCGTCGCCAATAACAAGGGCGCGCCCAAAATAGCCCCAACGGCGACCTCATGCCGTACGATTTCCGATCCTGTTCCCAACAAAATGGCAAATAGCGGGACCATCGTTTCCGGCAACGCCGTGCCAATGGCGGCGAAAACCGAACCGGTCACCCCTTCCGAAATTCCGAGCCGTTCACCAAAATGCTCGAGACTATTGGTAAAGGCCTCAGCCCCCACGAGAATGATGACTAACGCCCCTAATAAAATCAGAAGTTCCACGAGTGGGTCCTCACGATCGCTATCTCCAAGTGCATTGGCATCAATCCCATAAAATCACTTAATTTTCAATTATTTAGATGCAGTCAACAAGGGAATTTTCACCTTATCCAATTACCTAACATTTTCTTAGTACGAAACACCTTGCAATCCGGAAAATTTTTCTTCTAAACTGCCTGTATGGACGGTCTCACCACAGGCCTTATTCTCGCCCTCTGCACTGTAGGCATCTATACCATTGTCCAAAAATGGTGGCGACAGCGGCAGGCAGCCAAACTCGCCGATCAGCTTTTGTCTGATGTGATCAAAAACAAAGACGCCTTCCGTCGATAGTCCTTTTCTGCGTCTCCCTCATTCCCATCTCAAAATCCAAAACACAATTGCTGTGGTGGCAATCCCGTATGACAGAATTCCTCATCATTGGGTTTCACTAAGGTTCCTGAACGCGGCATTCCTGCAATTTCCAAGGTCACTTCGACCAGTGCACCTCGACATCGACTACAGAGGTGTCGAGACGGCACAATTGTGCGACGTTGGCGATGATAGGCCATTCCACAACGAACGCACTCCCAGGCATAGCGGTTCAATGCAT
>JAJDBR010000021.1 GCA_029261275.1 Nitrospirales bacterium | reverse complement strand
AGCGGAAAAATGTGAAAAAGCTTTACAGGTCAAGGGCGCAGTGCTTGATGGAGAGGAATTGGATCCTCATCGCTTGTCGTCAGTGGCGGATTTGCCGTCAAAGCCTGAATTGATTGCGATGTTGTTGTCGGCCTTCCAGGGACCTATTCGAGGGTTTGGGGGGGGGTTGGGCCAAATTGTCAGAAGTATTGTTGGTGTGTTAGTCGCCATACAAGAAAACAAAACGCAGAAAGGAGAGGGAGAGATGAGTGCTACGGAAGCAAAAATGTCGAAAGAAGATTTCATTAAGGCCATAGAGGGTCTGAGTGTGCTTGAATTGTCTGATCTGGTGAAAGGCTTAGAGGATCGGTTTGGTGTGACAGCGGCGGCTCCTGTGGGTGTGATGGCGGCGGCTCCAGGTGCGGCAGCGCCTGAAGCAGAAGAAAAAACGGAGTTTGATGTCATATTGACTGGGGCGCCAGCAGACAAAAAAATTCAGGCCATTAAGGTTGTTCGTGAAATTACGGGCTTGGGTTTAAAGGAGGCGAAGGACTTGGTTGAAGGGGTGCCTAAGCCTGTCAAAGAAGGTGCCTCCAAAGAGGAAGCTGAGGCCATTCAGAAGAAACTTCAGGATGTGGGTGCCACGGTCGAAGTGAAATAGATTTTTTGTGTTTGGGAAGTTTCGAGGCGGTGATGCTTCGGGTAGCTGTTAATCCATAAGGAGATGTGAATGGCACAAGCAGCCTTTGAGGGCAGTATTCAGCGACATAGTTTTTCAAAAATTCGCACACATATTGTGATCCCTGATTTAGTTGAAGTGCAGCGTCGTTCCTATGAGGAGTTCTTGCAAGCTGAGACGCTACCTGATCGTCGAGGAGAAAAGGGATTGCATGCGGCGTTTAAAAGTGTGTTTCCGATTATGGATTACAATAATTCTGCCATTTTGGAGTTTTCCAGCTATTCGTTAGGGACGCCCAAATACGATATTCGAGAATGTATTGAGCAGGGTATGACCTTCGCGGCCCCGTTGAAGTTGCGAGTTCGGTTGGTGGTTTTTGACCAGCAGGATAAGGCGGTGAAGAATCGAGTCTTAGACGTGCGCGAGCAAGAGGTCTATGTTGGAGAATTGCCTTTAATGACTGACCGAGGCACCTTTATTGTGAATGGGACCGAGCGGGTGGCTGTCAGTCAATTGCACCGTTCTCCTGGGCCTTCGTTTGGTCATGATAAAGGACGCACGCATTCCAGCGGAAAAGTCTTGTTTTCCGGCAGAATTATTCCGTATCGAGGGTCTTGGTTGGATTTTGAGTACGATGCCAAGGATATTTTGTATGTTCGCATCGACCGTCGTCGAAAAATGCCTGCTACGATTTTGCTGAAAGGGTTTGGTTTCAGTACTGATGACCTCCTGAAAATGTATTACCCCGTTGAGGAGGTTCGTGTGAGCGGTGGCAAGTTGCTCCGCAAGTTGGACCCAGAGATTCATGCGGGGTTGCGGGCCCCTCAGGATATTGTTGATAAGGGCGGCGAGGTGTTGGCTAAAGAGGGGATGAAGTTGAATAAAACCCTTATGGGCCGTGTGCGGTCAGCTGGTATCAAGGAAATTCCCATTAAAGCTGAAGATTTGTTGGGGCGAGCGGTCTTGACTGAGCTTGTAGACACGGAAAGCCAGGAGGTGCTTTTAGAGAAAAATCAACGCCTTACTGCCCCAGTATTGGAGAGAATTCTAGAAGGGCGGATGGAGAGTTTCAAGGTCATTTATTTGGATAGTCCAACGACAAGCCCTGTAATTTTGGACACTTTAGAGGCCGAGAGAACGAATTCTAAGGAAGAGGCGTGGGTTGAAATTTATAAACGACTTCGACCTGGAGAGATGCCCTCAATTGAGTCAGCAAAGTTGTTGTTTGAAAATCTGTTTTTGAATCCCAAGAGGTATGACTTGTCTCCTGTTGGGCGTTTGAAAATGAATAAACGATTTAACCTTGATTTATCGTTAGAGCAACGAACTTTGTCTGCGCAAGATATTGTTGAGGTTGTGCGTTGTTTAGTTGATCTCAAAGCGGGGAAAGGCGATGTAGATGATATTGATCATTTAGGCAATCGCCGAGTTCGCTCTGTTGGTGAGTTGCTTGAAAATCAAATTCGCATTGGGTTGGCTAGGATGGAGCGAAGTATTAAGGAGCGCATGAATCTTCTTGATATGGAAACCGTGCTGCCGCATGATCTTATCAATGCCAAGCCTATTGTTGCGGCCATAAAAGAATTTTTTGCTGGAAGTCAGTTGTCTCAATTCATGGATCAAACAAATCCGCTAGCTGAAATCACTCATAAGCGACGACTTTCTGCGTTGGGGCCAGGTGGGTTAACCCGTGAACGAGCAGGTTTCGAGGTCCGTGATGTACACCCTTCGCACTACAGCAGGATCTGTCCCATTGAGACGCCTGAAGGTCCCAATATTGGATTGATTACCTCCTTGGCGACGTATGCTCGTATCAACGAGTTTGGTTTTATTGAAGCGCCGTTTCGGAAGGTTCGTAAGGGGCGAGTTTCCGATGAAGTCGAGTTTCTTTCGCCTTTAGATGGGGATCGAGTAGTGATCGCGCAGGCCAATTCGGTTATGAGTAAGGATGGGCAGCTTACTTCAGAAACCATAACAGCCCGGGAAGCTGGGGAATTTGTCACAACCACTCCTGATAAGGTGGATTATTTGGATGTCTCTCCAAAGCAGGTGGTGAGTGTAGCCACGGCCCTTATTCCTTTTTTGGAGCATGATGATGCCAACCGTGCGCTTATGGGTTCCAATATGCAACGACAGGCCGTCCCCACCATTAAGAGTGATTCGCCGCTTGTGGGAACGGGAATGGAATCGGTTGTGGCAAGAGACTCTGGATATCTGGCCATTGCGCAACGGGGTGGCATTGTGGAATCTGTGGATGCACGAAGAATTGTTGTTCGCGCTGGTGGCAAGGAAAAAGACGAGAAGAAAAAAGGTTCTCGCATTCTGGATACCTATGATTTAGTGAAATTTCAGCGGACCAATCAAAATACCTGTATTACTCAAACGCCAATTGTTCGTGTAGGTCAACCAGTGCAAGAGGGGCATGTGCTGGCTGATGGGCCATCAATGGATCGTGGGGAATTAGCGTTGGGAAAAAATGTTTTGGTGGCCTTCATGCCATGGGGCGGCTACAACTATGAAGATGCCATTCTTCTCAGTGAGAAAATGGTAAAAGACGATACGTTTACATCTATTCATATCGAAGAATTTGAAGTTGAGGCACGGGACACAAAGTTGGGAAAAGAGGAAATTACCAGGGACATTCCAAACCTAGGAGACGAAGCGCTTCGAAATCTTGATGAGAGTGGGATTGTGCGAATTGGTGCGGAGGTGAAACCTGGAGATATTCTGGTAGGTAAAGTTACGCCGAAAGGCGAAACGCAACTCACACCTGAAGAAAAACTTCTCCGGGCAATTTTTGGAGAAAAAGCAGGAGATGTGAAGGATACATCTCTACAGGTTCCCCCGGGCATTGAGGGAATTGTTGTCGATGTGAAGATATTTTCTCGTAAAGGCGTGGATAAGGATGAACGGTCCCGAACGATTGAAACGGATGATCGTGTCAAGGTTGAGAGGGATTACCAAGAAGAGTTGAGAATTATTGAGGAGGAGCGGAATCGGAAAATTCGTAAATTATTGCTAGGGCAGTTTGTTGGACGTGATTTGATGGATCCTGATAGTGGGGAAGTTATTCTGAAGAAGAAGGGTCGGATTACGGCAGATGTGCTCAGGAAATTGACGGACGACGATGCACGTCGAGTGATATTAGCGGATGCCGAAGAGCAGAAAAAGCTTGACGAAATTGAGCGGGAAGCCAAAGATCAGATTGAAATTCTGCAGACAGAATATGATGAAAAAGTGGGGCGGTTGCGGCGAGGTGATGAGTTGCCGCCTGGAGTGATTAAACTTGTTAAGGTCTATTTGGCGATTAAGCGAAAAATTGCCGTCGGGGATAAGATGGCTGGGCGCCACGGGAATAAAGGGGTCGTTTCTCGAATAATGGCGGAAGAAGATATGCCGTATCTTCCAGACGGTACGCCTGTGCAAATTGTCTTGAATCCCTTAGGTGTGCCTTCTCGAATGAATGTCGGGCAAATTTTGGAAACCCATTTGGGGTGGGCTGCACATGCCTTGGGAATAAAGGTAGAGACTCCAGTATTCGATGGGGCTTCTGAAGAAGAGATTAAGGCCTTGCTGAATAAGGCGGGATTGCCGGAGTCTGGTCAATCGGTGGTGTACGATGGTCGGACTGGCGAGCCATTTAAGAGTCCGGTCACGGTTGGGTATATGTATATGTTAAAGCTGCATCATTTAGTTGATGATAAAATTCATGCTCGTTCCATTGGTCCGTATTCCTTGGTGACTCAACAACCATTGGGAGGGAAAGCTCAGTTTGGTGGGCAGCGCCTAGGGGAAATGGAAGTTTGGGCATTGCAGGCTTATGGAGCTGCCTCTACCTTGCAAGAGTTTCTTACTGTCAAGTCTGATGATGTTCCGGGTCGTTCTCGAATGTACGAAGCGATCGTCAAGGGAGAGAATTTTCTTGAGCCTGGCCTGCCTGAGTCATTTAATGTGTTAGTGAAAGAGTTGCAAAGTTTGGGGTTGGATGTGGAGCTGATTAAGTCAGCTGAGTAGTCGCCACATCTTTCATGCCCATTCACCATTCCTTATAACTGGAGGAATACACTTGGAAAGTATCTATTCGCTTTTTGAAAAGCCTCGGGATGCCGTCTCATTTGATGCGATGCGCATTCGTATTGCTTCGCCGGAAAAGATTCGTTCGTGGTCATATGGAGAAGTCAAAAAGCCAGAGACCATCAATTACCGATCCTTTAAACCGGAGCGTGATGGGCTTTTTTGTGCCAAAATTTTTGGGCCGACGAAAGACTGGGAATGTAATTGCGGAAAATATAAGCGGATGAAGCACAGGGGTATCGTGTGCGACAAATGTGGCGTCGAGGTGATTCAGTCAAAAGTCCGTCGTGAGCGCATGGGGCATATAGAATTAGCTGCGCCAGTGGCGCATATCTGGTTCTTGAAGGGAGTCCCCAGTCGTATTGGGATTCTTTTGGATATGAGTCTCAAGCAATTGGAGAAGATTCTTTATTTTGAGGCGTATGTGGTATTGGATCCGGGAAACAGTAGTCTCAAGGATCGAGAATTATTGACGGAGGAACGATATCGAGAATGTGTTGAGGAGTTTGGGGCTGCTTCCTTTAAAGTGGGGATTGGGGCAGAAGCCATTCGTGAGTTATTAAGGAAAGTTGATATTGAGGCGTTGTGGGATGAGCGACACGACAAAATTAAGAGTACCACTTCTGTGGCAGTTGGGAAAAAGCTGACCAAGCGATTAAAGGTGATTGAGGCCTTTCATACCTCTGGAAACAATCCGGAATGGATGATTATGGATGCCATTCCAGTGCTACCTCCGGAATTACGTCCTCTTGTCCCATTGGATGGTGGTCGATTTGCTACTTCTGATCTGAATGATCTCTATCGACGTGTGATTAACCGGAATAACCGTCTGAAGCGATTAGTTGAATTAAAAGCTCCTGGGGTCATTATTCGGAACGAAATGCGTATGCTGCAAGAGGCCGTGGATGCGTTGTTCGACAACGGTCGTCGTGG
>JAJDBR010000003.1 GCA_029261275.1 Nitrospirales bacterium | reverse complement strand
GCCGCCACCTGATACAGGCGATCAACTATCGACTGTGGCGCACGCAATCGTTCCAGATGTGGAAGGCATCGGCATGCGCATAAGCGGAGAAGGGAAATCCGTTCCATTGCGTCCGCAGCAAGTTAAATTGACAATGCCATTGCAAAAGCTCGGTGAGTAATTTCCCTGCCGCTCCGACAAACGGGACGCCTTCCCTGTCTTCATAAAATCCGGGAGCCTCTCCCACAAACATGATCGAGGCTTGAGGGTTTCCGGTTCCAAACACCACTTGCGTGCGACCAGTAGAGAGCTGGCAGCGTTGGCAGTCATGTAGGGAAGCGCTGAGTTTCGATAAATCCATGGGGGACGATCTTAAATTTGGGAGAGAAAGATGTCAATCTAGGGTTCAATGCAGGGACGTGCCTATGACTGCAGCACAGGCATTGGCACTTTGGACGGAACTTTCCAACGAAGCTGGGAGATTGGTAGCCGTCCAGGGTCCAGCTAGAAAAAGATTGGGAATGGGTGTTTGAGGAAGAGGTCGGTGGGTCCCAGTCCCTCGGAGGCAGGGGGAAAATGGGCCCGCGCGCCGAATTATCTGAGGTTCACAGGATTCTTGAGTCTGTGCGGGTGAAAGGTTGAGCAAATGTTGCAGGCAAGTCCAGGCGTTGTCGATAAGCCATGCTTCGGTGTGGTCCTGAATAATCGATTCACGTAAGGTAACGAAGGTGACAAGAGTCTCAGGCGGATCAGGTGGGGCACTTGGCTGACAAGTAAACCAGTTAAACGGATCAGCATGTAGAATGAGTTGGGGGGGCAGAAGAGTTTCATGCAAGGTGAACTGAACAACGAGGCCATAGATTTCTGGTATGTGAATTAACGATGAGAAATAAGCGTAACGGGCCAACACCCGTTCAGGGAGTAATGAAAGAAGATTCTGGGGAGCCAAGGCCGAGACATAGGCTTGAGCCTGTAGGAGGTGGTTCCCACACTCAACAGCTCGAATCCCGCCGGCATCAGTATGGAAAGACATATTTGTATCATGGGCATGAATGGTGACTCCCTTGTTGATTAAGAGTTGCCGTAGTTCGGTTTCCAGTGTTCCTAAAGTCTCGGGAGGCGTGAGGAAGGTCGCAGCATCTGTTGATTTGCTGAACCAGTTTCGAGAGAGAACTTCGATGAACAATCCTAGTGATGCCTCTGAGAGATCACAATTCAAAAAGTACTGGCACAGAGGATTCCAGAAATGAGAGCGACTGCGTTCAGACTGCTTGGCAGAAATCAGCCAGGTTTCAACGCTCTCGATATCAGGATGCTGTTGTGGGAGGCGATGATCTTCCCATTGTTTTTCGAGAAAATTAATGATATGCCATCGGTCGACCCAGGAGAGGCCTTTGAAAAAGGGTAATCGGGTAAGGGGATGAAGCCATGCCAATCCTGAAGGTTGAGTGAGGGTAATGGTCTTTCTCCCCTCAGACTGAAACTCTAAGCACACGGACTGGGAAGCCTGTGACGGCCATTCAAAGGACAATTCTTGAAGGAGTGCCCATGTTGCATGATAAAAGCCATGAAGAACGAGAGGAATCGCTTGACTGTTCGACAAGGTTGAAGTAGGAGTTGTGGCTCGCTGCTCAAGAGACTCTTGGTGTGCTCTCAAGTGATCTGTTGATTGAACTTCATATGGTGTATCAATAATGCTGATACGAAAACCATAGTGGAGGAGTCGGTAGGCGGTGACTAATCCGGTGAGATTGTTCCCGAGAATGAGGGCGTGGCGTGTCACATGGATGGGGCGACATGCCGAGTAAATAATGATCGGAGCCAAATGCCTGAAGCGATGCTCAGGCGTTGGAATGATGAGATGCGGGTGCGGGGGCCAAAGACGGGATAATTCTGTGATTCAATTTTCTTGAGAATGGTGCTGTAGACTCCTCGCATGATTTCCGCGACCACTAGGGCGTTTTGATCCGAAGGGGGCAGCGTGTGAAGAATGATATCGGCTTGTTGATAGTAGGAGTGAGCGCGGGCACATTGGAATTTCATAAATTCGATAAGGGCTGGAGATGATCGTTTCTCGAGCAACCCATCAACGGAATAGCCGAATCGTTGAAAATCTTCTTGTGGAAGATAGATGCGATTTTCTAGGGCATCACTATAGAGATCTCGGAGCATGTTGGTTAATTGAAAGGCCAGTCCTAAATTCACGGCATACTCTTCTGCTTGGGGGGATTGTGTTTTGAATATTTTCAGACAAATGAGTCCGACCACTGACGCGACGCGATAGCAATAGGGATAGAGATCAGAAAATGTGGCGTAACGTGTGATCGTTAAATCCATTTCGACTCCAGAAATTAATTCTTGGATCAACTGTTCGGGAATGTTGAAATCTTTCAGATGGGCGGCTAGGCTAATCGTCACTGGGAGAGTCGGTTGCCCTTGATATGCAGCAGAAACCTCTTGCCTCCATGTTGCCAAGACCTCTAATGGCTTGCTGCCTGGGGGAGGATCGTCGACTGCACTGTCCACCATTCGGCACAACGCATAAATGGTGTACATGGCCTCTCGTCTGGGGCGAGGAAGGAAGAGGAAGGAATAATAGAAATTGCTTCCGCTGTCTTTGGTGTAGGAGGTACACAATGCTTGTGCTTCGGTTGGGGATAAAGGGTTCATTGATACCTGGTTTAATACAGAAAGATTTTGGTGAACGTGGGGACGGATTCATCCCATGACCATACACTACCAAGGATGATTCAGTTGGTTCAATTGCGAAAAGGCCGGATGTGCTTAGGTGGAGGGAAGAGTGTCTTACATGGGTACTTGTGAATGCAAAAATTGTTTTTTCATACGGATAATTTTTTGCCTCGTTTTGGGTGGTAAAAGGCCTTTCCCCATTATTAGAAAGGCTGCCTGAGCTTATCTTCAGAAATCCACCCTGTCTTTCCTGATGGTGTTTTGACTTGATAGATCCATCCGGTTTTTTGATGACTGCCATCTAGAATAGTCAACCGTTCCTCGGCTTTGACGATTGGCCCAGGCTGAGAATTGGTCGCATCTTCGGTGAGCATGGTTTCTCCAGTTGACTCTGCGAGTACCACGGTTTGATTTTCTCCGAAGAGAGGTGGTCCAATATCAGGCTGCGTCTGGATCGGTGAGAGAGAGTCAGAGTTTTCCACAGAATTTATGGCGGTTGTATCTGACATTTGGCGAGATGGGTTATTGAGTGACCAATAAGCGATACCCCCGACTAAGAGCAGGAGTAGTATCCATATAAGTGGACGACGGGATGGCGGTCTGGATTGGTGAAGTTCATCTTCTTCAAACCCTTCGTCAAAATCCAAATCCCTGTCCTCATCCTCGGCAAACAACACATTCCAATGTGAGGGGGGGGCTATTGGGAATAGGTTGGACATGGTAGAGGTCATAACTCAGGTCTCCATTTCAAGGAAAGAGGGCAGGTGCACGATCAAAATACTCATGTCTGAGAGCTGGAATTGGTTCAAGGAATGTGTGGAGCAGAATACGATCCCAATGGTTAACTTTCTTAACACTCCTTTAAACTCCTGTCAAATATGAGGACGTCTGGATGGTCCGTTGGTCGTACGGTATTGAGATAGTTCGATTGCATTTACAATGATATAAGTGGTGAGGGAAAATCGAATCGAATTGCTTAGTCAATGGGAGGATGTTGATGAAATCCTATCGAGAAGAACTCTGGTTTCATACCAAATCGCGTCGGGAGTATGTGAATATTACCTCTCAAGTGGAACGCGTGGTTCAACATAGTGGGATCCAAGAAGGAATGGTGCTGGTCAATGCCATGCATATTACTGCCAGTGTGTATATTAATGATGATGAAGCTGGTTTACTTAAAGACTATGAGCAATTTCTTGAACGGCTGGCTCCTCATACCGCTGACTATCAACATAATCTCACTGGGGAAGATAACGGTGATGCTCACATTAAACGCCAATTGATGGGGCGTGAGGTGGTGGTAGCTATTACCAATGGGGCATTCGATTTCGGGCCATGGGAACAAATCTTCTACGCTGAATTTGATGGACGACGTCGGAAACGAGTCTTGGTTAAAATTATTGGAGAATGAGAAGTTGGCAAATAGGTTCTGGTAATGGGAAAATGCCCATGAGGTTGAACGGTTTCGTGTAAGGGCTTTGCAAATATCATCTTTTTGTTTGAAAAGGTATGTAATCGTTATGCCTAGTTGGTACCGTCCGGATCCACTCACACGTGATTTGATTCATCTTATCAATGCCCGTCGGCATGAACATGGTGATCCCAGTTTGGCCATCGAAGTGTTGCAGGCTTTGTTGGATCAAGATCGTGAACACGAAGTGCTCACCGTATTAGCCGCGTTAGATGAAAATATGGCGGAGTGGTTATTTGATCTACTGGCTGAAGCCGCCAGTTGTTGTGTGATGGATGCTGAACATGAAGATACGGAAACGTATGCGGTCCTCGCTTCATTGGAATTGCCTCTTCAGGCCAATTTAGTGTTTCCCTTGAAATTGAAAATTGACCCAGTCGAAACTGCGGACTTGCTCCGTCGCCATTTACATATGCCTAAGGGCGCAGTGATCACGGTTGAGCCTAGATTGCTAACCGATACGACGTTGGATTATTTAAATTTAGAAAAAGTACATGAACACATTTCCAATCTCGCCGAAGGACAGCGTCGACATGCGATTGCGGCCAGACTCCATCCTCCCGTAGAAGCGACCGCCTTTTTGTTTTTTGAAATTCTTGGAGTCACAGACACGGCGTTGCCAGACGCGTTGTCAGAAACCGACTGCCAGGCGATTATGGATGGGTTAGTGGCCCAATGCCCAGAAATAGCGAAAGCTCCGCAAATGTTGGAAGCGCCCAACTATGCGGCTTATGCCTTGTTTGATGCTCAAAATGCCGTGCGTCTTCATCGGTTGGCCGATGAAACAGCGGCTGTCTGGCATGATTTAGAAGGACCGGTTCGGAGCCGGACCGTAGTGCATCTGCATACGCAATGCGGCAACGGGGTCTACATGCCGGTGTGGACAGATTTATTCGATCCGGATCTTCCAGAAGAACATGGCCCGATCTGGACTTCTCCTGATGTGTGGGTCTTTACGGCTGATTTACCGATTGAATGGCCAGGAGAGATGTTGACCAATCGGCTTCTTGCCGAGGGATGCACTCGGTTTGAGAATCATATTGTCGAAGCACCTGACAATTGAATGTTTCAGGAATGTGATGAGTAGATGTTCTGGGTTGGAATTTCTTCCCGTTTCAGTACCCTGCCGCGACTCGTAACCGTTCTACTACTTTTGATGGGACATGTAATGATCCTCGTCCCTTCCCCAAGGCGATGTCAGGTTTTAGTGCTCCATGAAAATCACTACCTCCAGTCATCAGTAAATCGAACTGTTTGGCTAATCCCAGATTAAAAGAAATGTGGCGAGCGGAAAAAGTGCCATAGAAAACTTCCAGGCCCTGTAACCCTTGTTCGACCAAGGTTTGGCAAACCGTGGTGCTCTCTTCTTTGTTATAGCCTTCCCAATACGGGTGAGCGAGGACAGGGATCCCACCTGCATCTGTGATCCAATCAATGATTTCATGGGCTTCAGGGACCACGCGTGGGATGTAAGCTTTCCCTCGTGAACCTAGCAATTGTTCAAAGGCGTCTTTCATGCTTTTGACATATCCCTTGGCTATCAGGACTTGCGCAATATGGGGGCGGCCAATGGTGCCGATTTTCGAGGTCTGTTCGATATCTTCTAGGGAAATATCCATTCCAAGAGCATGCAGGCGATCGAGTATTTGGTGAAGGCGTTCGATCCGTGTAGAACGCAGAGCATCCAATCTGTCTTGAAATTGAGAATTGGTCAGATTAATGAAATACCCCAAGATATGCATTTCTCGATTGTGATACTGCGCACTTAATTCGATGCCAGGAATCAACTCCAGAGGAAGGTCTTTGCATGCTAGCAGAGCCTCAGATAGACCATCCGTGGTGTCATGATCCGTAATGGCCAGAATGTCGAGACCTTTGTGGCTTGCGAGTTCGACTAATTCGGTTGGTGAGCAACTTCCATCTGAAAACGTCGTGTGGGTGTGAAGGTCAATTCGGCTCATGAGTCGTGAATGAGGTTATAGCTTGCGCGCCAAGACACGAGCCGTAATGGCGAAATCTGTTTGAGGAGATTCTCGGTGATCACCTTCATCGTAGTGGAGAATTTGAAAGTCACGAAAAAGGGTAAGCAATTCATTCGGCTCTAGGCAAAATTCTTTTCGACGTGGATGTTGGCGTTGAAGATGGTTCTCCAGAAGAAATGTTTCGTAAAGGATGATGCCCTTAGGTTTCAACGCTTGAATCAATTGAGGAAAAAGGGGACGATAGAGGTAAAAGAATACCAGAATAACATCGTAGGTTTCTGTCCCTAAATCAGGTGGGTGAAGGTCATCAGTCTCTAAATCGACATATTGGGTGGTAATAGGTAGACCGTTTCCTTCTTGAGCCTGAGTGTCAATGAATGCCAATGCTTCTCGATTGCGGTCGATCCCATGAATGGAAAATCCTCGTGTCGCGAGAAAATGCGCATGTCTCCCTCGTCCTGTTGCCACATCCAAAACTTTGCCACGAGGTAAACGTGGGAGTTGAGTCATTAGAAATGGAGAGGGATGGCCGTGCTGAGCTTGAAAAATATCCTGTCGTGACCGAATCAATCGAATCCCAACTGAACCAGAAAAATCCTCTATCGGGGCACGAACCTTTCTAACCCAAATTTTTATGTGTGTCAGCGGGAAGTGCTGAAAGAGGGCTTGGCATAGGTCCTCAGTCAGTTTTTCGAGCAGGGAATATCTCTGACTTTCGCCGATACTTCGAATGCATTGTGTGATGGAGGCGTAATCTACGGTATCGTACAGTTGGTCGCTCTGGAAGGCAGCTTCATTTGGGCATCGTAAAGTTAGATCGACCAAAATAGGTTGGGTCTGAGATCGTTCACTTTCCGTGACCCCACAGAGAGCATGGAGTTTGATGCCTGTGACAATTATAGAAGAGGCCATGAACGTACCTATCGAACAGCAGCTGGGTGAAGAGAACGATTCAGGAGTGGGAAAACGATCAGAACCCCAACTACAAATACTGACGAAGGTTTAGCGGAGTGAGGAAGAACGGCCAGGCTCGCTGACCTCTTTTTGGCCAGCGAACCTAAGAGAGTTAATGTTAAATTATTGGCCAGGAACCGCGTCAATCGAGGTACGATTGTCCGCATCCCTTTGACAGGTTCGTTCTGCGAACATGCGTTGGCCTGCAGAGGCATCACTCGGAATGCGGGACAAGCACGCGTCTAAGGAATCACCCTGCGTTCCTTGAGACACTCGGCTCGGTCCTGTCAATGCAGTGCTTCCGGCACTCGATGCTGAAGAAGTTGCTGATCCTCCTCCGGTTGAACCGCCCTTCATCTCAGCACATCCCATGGTCATAGTTGCAAGACAGATGGAAATCCATAGGAACAGTTGTGCAATTGGTTTCATTGGTTACGCCCCTCCTCAATAGATAAACAGGGGACCAAATATACTTGAGTGAGACTATGAAAAACAAGATGGAGCGTGTTGACAACCAATTATTTTGGTCAAATGAAGACAGGTGGCACTCACCTCTTGAGGTAATCTTGACTGGTCAGAGGGTTATTGCTACGGTCGAAATCTTATCTCGTTTCAGGTATTTGAATAGATTGTCTTAATCGTCTTGATGATGGATTGCCGGTATATCAGGCTTCTGATGGCCCAAAGTCGAGTGTTGTGACCTTTCAAGAGATTATTCTCTCCCTCCATCAGTTTTGGAAGTCCCACGACTGCATCCTTACACAGCCGTATGATACGGAGAAAGGCGCGGGAACGTTTAACCCGACCACCTTTTTACGTGCCATTGGGCCGGAGCCTTGGCGTGCTGCCTATCTTGAACCTTGCCGAAGACCGACAGATGGTCGATATGGAGATAACCCTAATCGTCTTCAACATTACTTTCAGTATCAAGTGGTGTTGAAACCTGCGCCTGCTGATTCTCAAGATATCTATCTACAAAGCCTTGCCCATTTAGGATTAGATCCCTATCAACATGACATTCAATTTCTTCAAGATGATTGGGAATCCCCGACATTAGGAGCCTGGGGGCTAGGGTGGGAAGTACGGTTAGATGGCATGGAAATTACCCAATTTACATATTTCCAAGAGGTCGGTAGCCTCGAAATGAATCCCGTGACCGTGGAGCTTACGTATGGGCTCGAACGGATCGCCATGTATTTGCAAGAAGTTGATAACGTCTATGATTTATTATGGACTGAGAATGTTCGGTATGGGGAGTTATATCATGAATCCGAAGTTCAGTGGTCGATCTATAATTTTGAAACTGCGGGGGTTGATTGGCTCCAAACTTCGTTTGATGGATTTGAAAAAGAATGTCTGCACTTACTTGAGCATCCACGAGGGCTCGTGTTGCCTGCCTATGATTGCTGTATGAAATGTTCGCACTTTTTCAATGTCTTGGATGCGAGGGGGGCGATAAGTGTGGCCCAACGGACTGGCTATATTGGCCGCGTGCGCAATTTGGCCAGAAAATGTGCCCAAGCCTATTACGATCAACGGGAACATATGGGTTTCCCCTTGATACATCCGAAGGCAATGTCGACCCGATCGAGAACGCGGAAAAAACGATAACCAGGACTCTATCCTCAGTTTCTTGCGACATGGCGCCTCCAAAAAAACTACGAACAAAAGGTCAGGTCTCTTCTTCTCGAAAGTCTACAGTGACGTCGTTACCATTGTTATTAGAAATTGGGACAGAAGAAATTCCTACCACGTTTCTTCCGCAGGTTCTTCAGGACTTGGCTGCTCTAGGGCACCAGCTCTTGAGTGAATGCCGGTTGACCTATCATCAGATACGAACGGTTGGAACCTCCAGACGATTAGGCTTATTGGTCGATGGCGTGCAACTTCAGCAACCATCGCTTACGCAGGAAGTTGTAGGACCCCCCAAATCCGCCGCTTTTGATGCCTCGGGTGTACCTACCAAGGCTGCACAGGGGTTTGCTAAGTCTCAAGGGGTGTCCGTTGACCAACTGACCATCCAGGAAACCCCCAAGGGGCTCTATTTGGCAGTCAAAAAACATGAACGTGGCAAATCAGCCAAACAGGTGCTCACGTTGAGCCTACCGGTATATTTATCGAAATTAATTTTCCCCAAAGCTATGCGCTGGAATGTTACGCAGGTTAAATTTGCTCGTCCCATCAGATGGATCGTGGTGTTACTAGGCAATCAGGTCATCAAGATAGAGTTTGCCGGAATTACTTCGGGTGGAGTGACATGGGGGCATCGCTTTTACCGGATTAAGAGGAAAAAGACCGGACAGCCTGTTTCTTTATCCAACGCTGCTAACTATGAGGCAGTGATGAAGAAATTTGGGGTGCTGGTCGATCCTCATGAGCGGCGCGCAGCAATCACCGCACAAATTGCCAAATTAGCAAAATCTGCGAAAGGACAGATTGATCCTATCCATCGCGACGAATTAATCGAAGAAGCCGTCTGGGGAGTCGAATATCCTCATGCCATTATGGGAACATTTCCGCAAGAATTTTTAGCACTGCCCAAAGCGGTATTGATTTCTTCGATGAAAGAGCACCAAGGGTTCTTTTCTCTTATCGGGAAAGACGGGAAGCTGTTATCAAAATTTGTGTCGGTCACCAATACGCCAGAGGGAAATACTGCATTAATGACCAAGGGGAATGAGCGAGTGCTGTCGGCTCGCCTGAAGGATGCGCAATATTTCTTTCAAGAAGATAGGAAGCAAACACTTCAGAATCGTGTGTCTGCGTTAGACGGGGTCATGTTTCACCATAAATTGGGGACGATGCGTCAGAAGGTGGAGCGTGTTCGGAGTTTGGCGGGGTGGATGGCGGAGTTGCTGGATAGACAGGATCTCATGGATGTTTGTGAGCGTGCGGCCTTGTTGTCTAAGGCCGATCTAACAACCGGGATGGTAGGGGAGTTTCCAAGCTTGCAGGGTACTATGGGAGAGGTCTACGCAGGTCATGATGGGGAAGCTCAAGAAGTGTGTCAGGCCATCGGTGACCAGTATCTTCCTCGATTTCCAGATGATCGTTTACCCAGGAGTCTTCCAGGCATGGTGCTGGCTTGTGCGGATCGATGTGATTCCATTGCGTCGTTTTTTTCTGTAGGCATGGTGCCCTCTGGTTCCGAAGATCCATTAGGATTGCGTCGTGCAGCCTATGGTCTTGTCCGGATCCTGAATGAGACGTCTCTCCAGCTGGATATGGTTCAGGTGTTTGACCCCCTACGCGAGAGACTCGACCTGCATTCCAGGACGATAACGGACATCATTGGCTTTATCCTGGACCGGCTTCGATTTTATGGTCGGACCACGATGGGCTTACGTGATGATGTTATGGAGGCGGTGATCCGTGTTCGACCAAAAAACAAGGCCGATTTAGGAGATCTGCTAGCCCAGATGCAGGCCTTACAAGGTATTGTCAGCCAATCTGACTTTGAACTCTTGATGGTGGGATTTAAGCGGGTGCATCGAATTGTCGAAAAAGAATCATGGAATCAGACAGATGTGATCCCCGAACGATTTCAGCATGAATCTGAGCAACGGCTGTTCCAAGTGCTCGATAAGGCTCACCAAGACGTGACCAATTGTATCCTGAGCCAGGAGTATGCTGGTGCCCTCCAGAGCTTATTGACTTTCAACGCACCAACTGATGAGTTTTTTGCCGCTATTTTGGTCAACGATCCTGAACCTCATATTCGTGAAAACCGGCTGTCCCTCCTTACCGCAATTGATCGTCTATTTCTGACGCTTGCTGATTTTTCTTGCATACAATCTGCGGGGGCTGAGGGGGGATAAGGATTCAGCGCAACTTGGCGTGGAGCAAGACCCAAAGAAAAAGGACTCAAAATGTCATGAATCCGGAACTGTCTGCTCTTGAGGAATCTGATGAGTCTCGACGGGTGCAACGCTTTACCCATTTTGTGACCTTTGGCCTCATTCTTGGCTGTAATGCTTTGCTCCTACTTGGGTTATGGGTGAGCGGTGTGGATCTTGAGTCAACCTTGGCCAAGCCAGAGCTCTATGATCCTTCCAATGGGCATTGCGTTGGGGTCCAATGGACCAAAGTGGCTGGAGCCGAGGGGCTGGTCAAAGTCTGTACCGAATGGATAGACTTTTCGGATATATCAGGCCAGACACATTTCCTGCCCACAGATAAGGCCCTGGCTATGGGGGCAGATGGGAATCTTTATTTTCCTGGCCAATCATCCGAAAACTATCAATTGATTGCCTTGATGATTTTTGCGATAGTGGTAATGGTTTTTGGAATGTGGGTAAAGCGCCAATTAATTGCCAAATATCAAGTTCGTCTTCAATCTTTTGACCATCGTTCGTCATGAGTGTTGGGGCGACTCACCAGCTGTGATACCTTCACACCTACTTTTCACACGTCTCCATCAATTACAGGTTTATCATAGGCATTGGATCATTGGTTCACCCGGATGGGTCTGGTTCATGGCGTGTAAAGGGAAGTCTCTTTGGGCACAAAGGGTATTTGTTAATATTAGTTTTCGTTTGTCGACTAATTTTTCTTCTCATTATTCTTTCCAGGGATATTAGCCGGATAAAGGAGACCGATTCATGCGGCAGAAAAAATATGTGTACTTCTTCGGCGGTGGCAAGGCTGAAGGATCGGGTAATATGAAAGAACTTTTAGGCGGCAAAGGATCTGGGTTGGCGGAAATGACGAACCTGAAGATTTCTGTCCCCTCCGGATTTACGATTACCACTGATGCTTGTGTGGAATATTTCCATTCCAAAAAACGCTACCCAGGTACTATGTGGGA
The DNA here is from genome assembly GCA_029261275.1 of Nitrospirales bacterium. Classification (GTDB taxonomy): domain Bacteria; phylum Nitrospirota; class Nitrospiria; order Nitrospirales; family UBA8639; genus Nitrospira_E. The sequence goes on along the minus strand of JAJDBR010000003.1, from coordinate 16,316 downwards.
TCAAGCATTGCGAGGGCTAAGGCAAGTAGAGCAGGCGATGAAGGCTCGGTTAGGCGATCCTGACAATCCGTTGCTGGTATCCGTGAGGTCTGGAGCAAGAGCGTCCATGCCTGGCATGATGGATACGGTCTTAAATCTTGGTCTCAACAAACAAACCGTACAGGGGCTTGCCAAAAAGACCACCAATCAAAGATTTTCGGTAGATGCTTACCGACGTTTTATTACCATGTTTGCCAATGTGGTCATGGGGATGCCCCGTGAAGGCTTTGAGAAAGCCCTCGATGCCCTGAAAGAGATCGAAGGGGCTAGGCATGATACGGATTTAACCGAGCAGGCCTTGGGTCGTTTAGTAGAGCAATATTTAGTACTGGTAAAAACCGAAACGGGTTCTGACTTCCCTCAAGATCCCTTCGAACAATTGCGAATGTCTATTAATGCTGTATTTGATTCTTGGTTTGGCGACCGGGCTGTGACGTATCGACGCCTCTACGACATTCCGGATGAGTGGGGCACGGCCGTGAATGTGCAATCCATGGTCTTTGGAAATATGGGGAATACAAGTGGAACAGGTGTCGCCTTTACTAGAAATCCGGCCAATGGCATGTCTACTTTTTTCGGAGAATGTTTATTAAATGCCCAAGGTGAAGATGTGGTAGCAGGGATTCGGACGCCTTTGCCCGTAGCATCATTGCAAGAATCGTTGCCTGGCGCCTACAAAAACCTCATTAAGACCCAACGAATTCTCGAAAAACATTATCGAGATATGCTGGATCTGGAATTTACGATTCAAGAAGGGAAGCTCTATATGTTGCAAACCCGCGTGGGAAAACGCACCGGGATTGCGGCGGTCCGCATTGCAGTGGACATGGTTCGGCAAGGGCTCATTGATCGACGAGAAGCTGTCAAACGTGTCGCCCCAGAGCAACTCTCCCAGTATCTTTACCCAATTTTCGAAAGTAGTGACGAAGCAAAATTCCAGGCCGTTGGTAAAGGTCTACCTGCAGGTCCTGGAGCGGCCGCTGGGCGGATTGCCTTGACCCCCGACCGTGCGGTGGAGCTCAAGGCCGAGGGCGAGCGGGCTGTTCTGGTTCGGCATGAAACCAGTCCAGATGACATTCATGGCATGCATGCGGCAGAAGGCTTTCTGACTGCGAAGGGGGGGATGACCTCTCATGCAGCCGTGGTGGCAAGGCAGATGGGGAAGGTCTGTATTGCTGGGTGTGATGAGGTAGACGTGTTGCCAGACGGCAAGGTCAGATTTGGAACATTGGTATTGGCCGAAGGCGATTATATTTCTTTGAATGGCTTCACGGGAAAAGTCTATGCAGGAGATATTCCAGTGGTAGATTCGGAGGTGATTCAAGTCATTCAAGGCCGGATGGACCCTAAACAATCAGAAAAGTACGGATATTTTACGACAATTTTGAAATGGGCAGATGCGTTTCGCACCCTGCGCGTTCGATCGAATGCCGATGTGCCGGATCAAGCGCAGATTGCGCGGGGCTTCGGAGCCGAAGGTATTGGCCTCTGCCGCACAGAGCATATGTTTTTTGCAGAAGATCGTGTGGCAATCATGCAGCAAATGATTTTGGCCTCCTCGCGTGAAGAACGCGAAATCTATTTAGAACAATTGCTTCCATTGCAACGTCAGGATTTCATCGGACTTTATCGTGAGATGAAGGGCTTTCCCGTGACGATTCGTTTGTTGGATCCCCCTCTTCATGAATTTCTCCCCAAGCGAGAACATTTGCTCGTGGAATTGGCCATACTTGAAGTGACGAATGGGGATCCCGTTCTCATTAAAGAGAAACAGAAAATTTTAACTCGTGTGGAAGAGCTACATGAGTTTAATCCCATGCTAGGTCTTCGCGGCTGTCGCTTGGGCATTACGATGCCAGAGATCACTCGGACGCAAGTGCAAGCGATTTTCGAAGCGGCATGTGAAGTAGCAAAAGAAGGTAAGAAGATCGTGCCGGAGATTATGATCCCGCTGGTCGGTATGGCTTCGGAGATGAAAGCTCAAAAAGAACTCATTCGGGACGTCGCACAACAAACAATGGCGCAATATGGCATGAAGCTAAACTATTTGGTTGGAACCATGATTGAATTGCCACGTGCAGCGGTCACGGCCGGACAGATTGCCAAAGATGCAGAATTCTTCTCTTTCGGAACTAATGATTTGACTCAAACGACTTTTGGTTTTTCTCGTGATGATGCGGGGCCCTACATTGGGTTTTATCTAGACCGGCAGGATCGATGTCCTGTTTGTCAGCGGAGCAATGTGGATTGGAAAAAAATGGTCTGTCGAATGTGCAAGGCGACTATTGACAAAAAAGCCGAAAACATTTTGCCAGCTGATCCATTTGCCGTGTTGGATCAAGAAGGAGTGGGGGCGTTGATGAAGTTGGCCATTCAGGAAGGTCGCAAGACGCGTCCAGGCATCAAGCTTGGTATATGTGGTGAGCATGGTGGAGAACCGAGTTCGGTGGCGTTCTGTCATGAATTGGGATTAAATTATGTAAGTTGTTCCCCCTATCGAGTGCCTATCGCACGATTGGCCGCCGCACAAGCCGCTGTAGCAGTACTTGAACGGGAAGAAAGTCAACGCCCGGGTAAAGCGGCAACAAGAAAAAAACAGACAACTGCCGCCAAATCCACAAAACCTCTGCCGCTTAAGAAAGCGAAAACCAAAAAACCGACGACTAAAAAGGCTCTTGCCAAAAAACCGCTAGCAAAAAAGAAATCAGTAACAAAATCTACCCCTCGTAAGAAACCCTCAACCTCTTCGAAACGACGGTGACGACCGTCTCGCTTGATCATTTTTATATGAAGCGTGCCCTAGCCCTGGCGGCTCGGGGAAAAGGGAAGACGAATCCCAACCCCATGGTGGGCGCGGTGGTTGTCAATCATGGCCGGGTCGTAGGCGAAGCGTATCATCATCAGGCCGGGAAGCCGCATGCAGAAGTCTTAGCGCTTCATCAGGCAGGGCCTCGCGCAAGGGGTGGCGTTCTGTATGTCACGTTAGAACCTTGTTGCCATAGTCGTAAACGAACCCCTCCTTGTGTGCGCCTTTTGATCCAGTCTGGCCTCACACGAGTCTGTGTGGCGATGGTCGACCCTAATCCACAGGTCAGTGGTCAAGGTGTGCTGAGTCTCAGGCGATCAGGGCTTGAGGTAGTGATTGGTGTTATGGCAGAAGAGGCACAGCAGTTGAATAAAGCATATCGACATTGGATTACGACAGGAATGCCCTTTGTCATACTAAAAGCGGCTATGACGTTAGATGGTAAAATCGCCACAAGAACTGGACAGTCCAAATGGATCACCGGCGACAAGGCGCGGCAAGATGTTCATCGACTTCGAAGCCAAGTTGATGGAGTGATGGTTGGAATTGATACGGTTCTCGCTGACAATCCGGAGTTGTCGGCAAGAGGATCAAAACGTGCTGCTACGCAAAGGACTGGTCGACAGCCGGTCCGTGTGGTGTTGGATACTCATTTACGTATTCCCTTAACTGCGAAAGTCTTACAGTGGGTTCATGAGCAACCGACGATACTCTGCACAACCAAAGAGACTTCGCTAAAAAAGATGGAGCTACTTCGAGCGCGAGGCGTGCAGGTGTGGGTTCTTCCTCAAAAAAATGGAAAGGTTTCGTTAAAAGCTGTATTGAACAAATTAGGCAGTAAGGCCATTTCTTCCATCCTGTTGGAGGGAGGAGCCACGGTCAATGCCACAGCCCTTCACGAAGGCTTGGTCAATCAGGTACGATTGTATATTGCTCCCTTACTAATGGGAGGGCAAGATGCCAAAAGCCTGATTGGTGGAGTTTCCCCCAAGACGCTTGAGCAGACCTGGGATCTTGTGAATCCAGAACTTAAAAAAATAGGGCAAGATTGGCTCGTGACGGCAAATGTTGATTCTCGGAAGTAAGAAGGGCTTCTTGACCTATTTGCTAGAATTGCCAGACCAATGGGAAATCTCGATTGAGAAAATAGTTGTGAGGCTGACAAGTCATGACCAATCTTAATCCAATTGACCACCAAGATTTAGCTCGAGCGGTCGATCTTCTTGAAAATCCATCCTTTGCGGCCAAGGTGACCAATCTTATCGGAGGCCCGGTTGAAAAAGCCATTACGATGTTGCCGGAGGGGGTATCGGCTAAAATGGTCAACACGACGCAAAAAGCTCTCTCTAAAGCGATGGAGTTAGCCGTCTCTACCCTGGATGAACGCTATCGAGGTGAATCCGCAGATGGGGCGCATCGTCTTTTGACTACTGTAAGCGGAGCCGTAGGAGGGGCATTCGGTTTGTTGGCATTAACTGTGGAGTTGCCTATCTCGACGACCATCATGTTGCGGTCTATTGCCGATATTGCCAGAAGTGAAGGCGCACCACTTTCTGATGGGGCGACGAAGTTGGCCTGTTTAGAAGTCTTTGCTCTGGGTGGGGCCAAACACGATGATGATGGAGTTGATACGGGGTATTTTGCGGTGCGGGCTGCCTTAGCAGGGGCAATGACAGAAGCGGCCAAGTATTTAGCCGAGCAGGGCTTGACTAGCTCTGGTGCACCGGTATTGGTGAGGTTTTTAGCCAAAATTGCCTCTCGGTATAGTATTCAAGTGTCTGAAAAAGCGGCTGCACAAGCCGTTCCGTTATTAGGTGCCGCCGGTGGCGCGACGATTAATTTGCTCTTTATGGATCACTTTCAAAGTATGGCACGTGGACATTTTATTGTTCGTCGGTTAGAGCGAACATATGGCAAGGAATTGATTCGTGATACCTATCAAGGTCTTGCCTCGAGAAATTAATGAGACAATTCTTATGCCGTTTGGATGATTGATCATTGGCTTGCTGCTCCTGATGGGTTGTACCCAGGAGAGTCAAAATAAGCTCAGTCGCGCCGTACAAAATTGGACGGGCACAGACGGTGTTTTGGAAATTTATGCTGGGGAGAAACTAGTCAGGCGGTTTATGAAGATCGATAAGCTTTCAACGGCGATGGGAACACATGATAGCCAGCCGCGCCCTTACCGATTTGGTTACGGTGTCTTGGACACCAACTTGAATGGCGTAAAAGACTCTGGCGAACAAAAAGTTTATTTTGAATTCAGCGACTACTCTACCTCGTATATCTTCTACGAAGATCCTACATAAGGCGCCGTTTTTTCGTTTCGCTCCATTCTCTTGTAGCAACGAACGAGTTGAACAGCAATTCACTTAATAGATGTATGTTTAGGAAGCCAGGATGTACGTAAAACCTGACATGCCCGTGTCGTGAGGCATGCAAGAAACCCTACAATGGATTTCTGATTGCTAGTTTTGGAATTACCGGAAAAATTGAATCGCACTTCTTGTCTATGCGATGACCTGTTTATTGGATTATTGATGTGAATGCCATGCAGCGATTTGTTTTTGCCAATGCCCTTATCGTACTTCTGGTTGTGTGTTTGTGCCCCTTGGTCGATGCAGAAGAGTTTGTAGAGGGAAAGACTCATCCTGATCGGAAGCCCACTCTTCGTTCCTTGGTTCGATCCTATGTTCAAGAGTTTTCTGGCTCATTACTCACTAAGCGGCTTTCACAAATTGTGAGCCATCCTGAAGCCAATATTCACCTAATTGAGGAGGCGCTTCGAGAGGTTCTTCACTATGGGACCGCACCAGTTGGAGTGCAATCCCAACGGTCGGTGACGGTGAAAGGACAAGAGGTCTCGTTCGCATTATATGTGCCTCCTGCCTATTCTCCAGATAATACCTATCCCCTTATTCTGTGCTTACATGGCGCCGGGTTTACCGGAGAGTCTTATTTAGAACGATGGGTTCCCCGGTTGGAGGACCGATATATCTTGGTCTGCCCGACGATTCCCAATGGTGCCTGGTGGACTCGTTTTGCCGAAAATTCCATTCTAGAAATTTTGGGCAGGATTTCGGAGGAATATCACATTAATCGTGACCGAGTTTTTTTGACGGGTATGTCAAATGGCGGGATTGGTGCGTGGATTATTGGGATGCATCATGCCGATCTTTTTGCGGGTATTGCACCGATGGCCAGTGGCCTGGATGACGTCATGTTTCCTTTTGTGGAAAATTTGGTGAATACGCCAATCTATGTAATTCATGGGGAAAAAGATCAAGTAATGCCCATTCGACTGAGCAGAGATTTGGTACAAGAAATGAAGAGGCATGGCGTTCCACATCAGTATCGCAAGCATCAGTGGACTCACCCTCATGCGGGAGGCCATTTCTTTCCTCGGCAAGAATTGCCTGCGCTGATTGCCTGGTTTGATCAGCGGCGACGGATCTCGTTGCCAACCAAAATTTCTATGGTGCGTGATGCGACCCATTTGATGGCATTCTCATGGGGACGTATTGATTCGACTGACCAAATTGCTGCATTTTCAGAAAACCTCGTGGATAAGCGGGATAGATTTATTGCGGGAGCGATATACGCCAAACTGCAAGCCGAAATAACTGCCTCGAACACGATTATTGTCAATACTGTGCGGGTCAAACGGTATACGCTTTTTTTGAATGAAAGGCTTGTGGATTTTTCTCAACCCATTGTGGTGAGGACCAATGGGATTCAATCTTTTGAAGGCATGGTGAAACCCCGTATGGAAATCCTGCTCGAGGAAGCCCGACAGCGTTCAGATTTTCATGATCTGTATTCGGCCAAGCTCATGATCGATGTGCCCACCTCCAGTTCATTTGAACGTGAAGAGTAGAAAAAACAACAGGTAGTTCTTGAATATTTTTCAGAGGCTCAACTTTTTCCTTGAAAGGTTGCTTCAAACATTTTTAGTGATGTGCTAGAGTTTTCCAGTTTAAGCGTTACATGACATCACCGCCCAGTCCTCCGATACATGGAGCGCTGATCTGCAGAGCATGTACAGAGAGATTCAAGGTTAGGATTTCCGATGAATAGGGAACTACATGCGGCGGGCATCCTTACTGAAAAAAAGGCCATTCGGGCCAACTATGTACTAAATGTGCTGTCTGTTTTTATTCCCTTTGGGGGTACGGTAGTCTGCATAGTGCAATTTTCTTCTATTCCCCCAACTCCTATTACGATTTCAATTTTCCTTGTTTTTTTTCTCTTGAACATTCTTGGTGTAGCTGTAGGGTTTCATCGGTATTTCTCTCATCGTGCATTCGAAACGAGTTCCTTCTTTCGATTGTTATTGGGTGTTTGGGGAAGCTGGGCGATGCAGGGATCGATCGTTCGATGGGTGGCGGATCATCGTCGCCATCATCGTTATTCTGATCAGCCTTTAGACGTCCATAGTCCATATTGGAGAAACCAGGAAAAGATTTCCAATGGGTTTATGCGCCTTGCTCACGCACACTTCTTATGGATGTTTGTGGGATTGCCAACCGATAAAGGTCTATATGCAAAAGATACAATTAGTGATCCGATAAGCCGTGGTTGCAGTCAATGGTATTGGTTTCTTTGTGCGACGTCATTGTTTCTGCCTGCTTTCGTTGGCTATGGAATCAGTGGGTCAGATGAGGCGATACGGTCATTTTTTTGGGCTGGCTGCTTGCGGGTGTCTCTCCTTCATCAATTGACGTGGTCGGTCAATTCTTTTGGCCATATGTTTGGGAAGAAAGCCGAGAAAAGTAGGGATGAGGCGAGGGATAATCTGGTCCTTGCCCTGTTGGTTTTTGGGGAAGGTTTTCATAGCTATCATCATGTGCATCAAAGTACAGCTGTCAATCAACCGGCGTATTTGGATCTTGCTGGACAATGCATCAATCTCCTCGAAAAACTCCAAGTCGTATGGAATGTCAAACGCCATTAGTTCTTCGTTAACAATAATGGTTGATGGTGTTTGAAGGGAGGTTAAAAATCTCAGATAGAGACCAAAAAGTTTTGACCGTCATGGATTCTTAGCAAGTAGGAAATTGAAGTGAGTTGCTAGAATGCTGGTGTTGATAAGATTTTCGAAATTGACGACGTCTGGCATTTGGCATGGCTTTGAGGTCGTACACTTGCCCCAGTTTCTCCATACATTGAATGAAGAGCCATCCTACATCAAATTGCTTCTTGTCAAAGCCAAAGCAAGGGGAGCTGGGAAAGGCATGATGATTATTGTGATAACCTTCCCCCAGTGCTATCCAGCCGAGAATGTGGGAGTTTTTGCTTTCATCGCGTGTGCCATACGGTTTTCCCCCAAACATGTGGGTGAAGGAACTGATGAGCCAAATCACGTGCAGTAAGAAAAAAATTCTTCCAAGTCCCCCCCAGATAACTCCTCGAATGAACCCGTCTATCGTTCCATAAAATAGCGTACTCAAGAGTCCTGGTAGAAGGAGCGAGAGAAGGGTGAGAAAATTATAATGTGTATCAATCCACCGAAGGGCCGCATCTAACTCAATGTCTTTAATCAGTGGACTTCCAGGGATGACGATAGGGTCGTACCAATGAAGCCAAGTGTAATGAGCATGGAGGAATTGATTGAGCTTTCCCGTAATTTTTTCCCCATCAAAGCGAACGTAAGGTGAGTGGAAATCCCCTTTCTGGTCAGTATGCGCATGGTGTAACCGATGTCTGACCACCCAGGTAAAGAGCGGGCGTTGCCATGCAAATGATCCTAGAACGGCCAAGGTGATGCGAAGCCATTGCTTGGCCTTAAATGCTCGATGAGAAAATAACCGGTGAAACCCTACGGTTATCCCTATCCCGGTGGCGAGGAAAAACAAGGAAAATAACAGGATATCAAATGTGGAGTAATAACCCGCCTGGACGTATGTGATGATCCCTATGAAGCCTGCAAATGGCAACAAGAGGTTTCGAGAAAGATCACGTGTATGCCACCAGAAGGGACGATCACGTAATCGTTCAACAGTGTTGAGCATTCTGGATGTTCCTTTTTGTATTGATATTGGAACAAAGAGACAGAAGGGGCGTCAACGATTCTCGCCTGACAAATGTTTAGGCACTCCCTCAATCAATAAAGAGAGACTTGTCTGGCAGGTAACTAGCGAAGAAGTGGAAGGAGGCTGTTTAAAAAAAAGAGATGGCTAAGGACAGTGTTGGTCACGAATGGCCAGGGCTTCAGGCATCCATTCTTCGAATTGTCTAATGCGGGTTTCGTGGCTGGGGTGGGTCGACATAAATTCAGAGGGTTGTTTGTCTTGGCTCATTTGTTCCATCCGCTCCCAAAGCTTCGGGGCCTCTGTGGGATCAAAACAGGCGCGAGCCACAAACAAGAGCCCCATATAGTCGGCCTCCGATTCATGGTCTCGTGAAAATGGGAGCAGGACGCCATATTGCGCACCAACGCCTAGCGCGCCCATGACGGCACGCTGGGTTTGGTAATCCATATCTCCCAAAGCCACACTCGCAGCCATGGATCCGATTTGAACCAGTTTCTGATAGGCCATTCTTTCAGCGCCATGCCTAGCAATGGCATGGGCAATCTCATGGCCCATCACCACCGCTAAGCCGTTGGCATTTTCTGCCACCTGAAATAAACCGGTATAGACAGCTGTTTTCCCCCCAGGTAACGCAAAGGCATTAGCTTGCTCAGATTGGATAACATTAAATTCCCAGTTAAAGCCAGGGTCCACATCCGCCGCCGCTCGCGCCAATTTCTGACCGATGTTTTTGATGAGCGTGACGGCGTCTCCTTGTTGCATGACCTGGGATTGACTAAGAATTTCTTGATACGACTGCAACCCTAAGGACATTTCCTGTTCACGGGTCATATCCACCAATTGAGAGCGACCGGTGAGCGGAACCGTTTCTTGATTAGAGACGTAATAGTACAACCCGTAGATGGCAAAGAGGACAATGGGAATCAAGCGAACCTTCCAGCTCATGCGCCGCCGAGGCTGCCCCCCCATTCCTCGTCTTCGCCCAAATGGTCCTATACGCATGTTTGGTTGATCTCTATGTCAGGTTTGGCGCGTGCCAGAGTCACAAAAAGGTTCTTACTTAAAGAAATTTTTAGCCGCGATACCAAGCAAGTCATCAGCAATGGAGCCGTCTCCATCAAAATCCAACAATGAGGATAGACCCCCCAGCGCGGAGGGCTGTTGTGTCTGAGCCTGGTCTTGGGCACCTAACATGCCAGAACCAGAAGCCTGTTGACTCAAAGCTCCCATAGCCACGGAAGCGACCATGGGCAACATTTTTTTGAGAATATCGCTGCCAATACCCGTGTTCGCGGAAGCTTTGCTGGCAATGCCTCGGCTGACATCTTTACTTCCAAAAAGGTGGCCTAAAATATTGTTGCCATCATTGATGGTTTCGGATTGTCCGAGGAGTTGAGGCTTGTCGAGATATTGTTGATGGTTGCCTTTGCCAAGGGCGCCTAATAACGCACCTAAGCCATCGCCGGACGAGGCGTTGTTGCCCATGGCTCGTGCCACGGCAGGCAATAATTGGCCCAAGGCACTTTGGGTTTGCGATTCGCCGAGACCTAAAGATTTCGACATGTTTTGGACAACCGCACCGCCGCCTGCATTCATGATGGTCTCTAAAAGGTTCATAAGCGAAATTCCTTTCAAATTAAAAAACGAATAGAAAATATGTGGGAATGGAATAAACGAGAGGGATGTAAAGCTTACTGAAAAATAGAGGAAAAGTGATATAGGTAGTTATACTTGGTTGAACCTACCACATTTACTTGGCAGTTTCAGGTTGAAGCGTCAGGGTTAATTCTGGGGTTAATCTAGCTAAACAATGAGCTGGAAAGAAGGACCAGAGCTAGCGAGAATTTTTTGGAAAATATTCCAAAAAATTTTCGCTAGCTAGAAAAATGAGGAAATATTTCAGAAAATTTATCCGAGAGGAATACGGATTTTTTGACCTGGATAAATTAAATTTGGGTCTTTTATGACTTCTCGATTAGCCTCAAAAATTTTAGGATAGGCCATAGCATCCCCTAAATACTGTTTGGCAATCTTTGATAAGGTGTCGCCACTTTGAATAAGATAATACTCCACTTTAGGTGCTTGTGGAGGCTCAGGAGCGGTCAGTTGGTCAGCGTACACATTGGAAACACCTTTGACGTTCCCTGCGACCAGAACCGCTTTTTCCTTCACATCGACACTTGGAGCCTGGCCTTGAAGAAATGTTTTGCCATCGGCATCTTGGAATTCTACAGCCAGATTCGCGATGCTCAATCCACGCGATTCTATGTGCTCCTTGATTTTCGTGGCCGGATCCTCGCCCGATCCAAAAATCTTGTCTCCAATGTTTCGCACAAAATCAAATAATCCCATAAGGAACCTCCTAATAAGGCAAGAGTGATGAGGGGGTTAGGTATGGCATTCACCATATCGAGTCTTTTGTCATTAAGTAAAGACTAGGAGGGAAATGAATACCGGACGGAAGCCATGGGGCAGAGGAAAGTTCCTATTAACCTTGAGAAATAAGGCTAAACATGATTGGATAAAGAATCGAGAGGAACACGAGGACATTCTTTAAGCCTTGTGGTTCTTTCTATTAGTAGTCACTCGCCCCCTCTAACCACCTACATTAAGCAGGTATGTCATCCAATGAGCATTTGAAATAGGGGGCAACTATGAACCAAGAACTATCACGATTAGAACGTTCATCACATCGGTTTAGTGGAAAACAAGTTCTGTTGTTTGTCGGTCTTACTGTGTTGGCTACGGCGTTGCTGACTGCCTGGTGGGTCAATCAGTATTTGTATGCGGCAACCTTTGAGCCGATACATTTGACCGAACCTGAGCAACATTCGTTGGATCATAAAATGGCCCAATTGAGACAACCGAATCCGTCAACTATTTCTCCCTCGACTCCGAAAGTCGATTCTCCAGATGATGGCCCCCTGAAGCCTGAACCGTATTCGGAGGAGGGAGCTTCCCGAGCCATTCAGTTGACTGAACGAGAAGTGAATGCATTGATTGCGAAAGATGCGGAGATGGCGAAGCATGTGGCTGTGGACTTGGCGGAGAATCTGGTGAGCGTCAAATTGGTTGTGCCTGTGAATGATGAAGTTCCCCTTGTAGGTGGCAACACCTTGAAGTTAAATTTCGGCGTTGAACTCAGTTATGCCAATGGCAAGCCAGTTGTGTCCATGGAAGGAATCAGTCTTGGCGGCGTCCCACTCCCTAGTGCGTGGTGGGGAGATATTAAGCATCTCAATTTGGTCGAAGAATTTGGAGGGTCTGGAGGATTTTGGGATCAATTTTCTACGGGTGTCCAAGATCTCAAAATTCAGGATGGCCAACTTCGGATCACCCTAAAAGAGTAATGAAACGTTTTACCAATTCAAGCGTGGGGTTGGTAACAAAGAAAGCAGGGAGAAGATCTTCTTTATAGAGGGCAATTAAGGAAGTTCAAAGGCCTTTAATATTGAGAAAAGTTCGTCAAACTACAAAGGAAGGATAGAGAACCTATCTGAGTGGGTACCCCCCACTCACCAAGGTGTGACAGTGTTCCATGGTGGGTCGGGGTTATTTTGAGAGGATAGCGATATTATGCCACAAGTTCTGTGACGGATTTTTGGATGGACCGTTTAACCGTCTTCTTGGTTTTGGTCCTTCGGCGTCGCGATGTAGGGATTGATTCAAATGTTGGCTCAGTATTTATTGCTGGAAAGAGTAAGTTATCTATTGGCAGCGTGTCTTCTAGTGGTAAGGAAGAGACTGGTTCTACTATAGACGGAGTAGCCATTTCTGGTTTGGTTGAGTGATCCGTGATCAAAGTGTCTTCCACCTGTTGCAGTTCTTTAAGACGGGAGTGATGTTGTTCCAACTCCCAAGTCACAGATTTGGTGAGCCAAGCCATCTGGGACCGTAATTTTTTCATGGTGTGTTCATGATGTTCCATTTCGTTTTTTCGAGCCACATTAATGTACTGTTCATCCACGTACGTCATTTGTTTCTCCTCCAGTGAAGTTATCACTCGTTGGGTAGGATGAATCGTCCACCCAGTCCCGTACTGTTTTTAGGATAGAAGCAAAAGTATTGCCAAGGTCGAAGAGCATGGAGGGGCAGGCCCCTAATCCCTTGATCTTGTTCAGGAATTGGTCTTGTACAATTCCTCGAGTGGCATGAGGGACCATCGTACCAACACGAAATCGTTAACTTCGATGACGAGAATATGGAAATCACTAAGATAGTTCAAAGATCTAGATGTATTTCAACATATCTGTAGAAGTCCATCGAGAAATGAGAAAACCTATTCGACACTTTGTACGGGTGGAGCCCGGGACTCTTCGGCATGATTGATGGACGTAGGATACTTGGAGGTGGTCTGAAGATATTGTGCTGTGTTCCTGCTCGTCAGGAAGAATTAATGGATATTTTTAAACGTCTCCCTATAGAAAGAGGTATTTATTCCGAAGGAATATCGTATTCAGGAGATGGTTCGTATTGATTGGTTATGGTGAATCCATCCTAGAAGGGGAGGAGCGAATTGAAGATGATGGCACGCACTCGCCTCCAATTTCGAAATCATTTATTGGATCTCATGGGGAAGAAGGACCACTGGGCCTGGCCGCGGTTTATCGGCCCATCGATTTCCAAGGCTCAACTCAAAATCCATTTTCAGCAGGAGTATGCAGTGTATGTCCGAGATTTCCCCGTATTTCTCGCACGCATTCACAGCAAGAATCCACCGTTGGCTGTGAGGAAAATGTTGGCGGAAAATATCTTTGAGGAAGATACGGGCCAATTGTCGTTGGGACTGTCCCATCCTGACCTCTTTCTCAAAATGATGCAGGGTCTGGGATTCGGAAAGAAGGACTTTGACCACATCGTACTTTTGCCTACGACGCACCGCTATCGAAAATGGCTGGAGCGGATGTCCACTCATCCAGATTGGGTCATCGGCGCGGCGGTGATGACGATTTTTGTGGAGGGGAGTGTGCATGATCGTGTGGAGCTGAGTCGTCCTAGTCGGCCAAAAACCGCCAAGCAAATTTCGGCAAAGATCAACAACCATCCACTCGTGAAATTCCATGGGGTTTCTCCAAAGGCGTTGGATCTGATTCGAGCGCATCAATTAGTGGAAGGTGGCCATCGACACGATGCTTACGCCATGGTTGTGAATCAGGCCAAGACACGAGTGCAACAAGATCAGATTCTTGCCTCAGTACAACAAACACTGAATCTATGGATTCGCTATCGTGATGGCGTCGCCCGCGCCTGCGCCTTGAAACAAAATTAGTAGTGCGAGAGAGCGATATGATATAGTAGGTGTTGCCTGCTATGTCTGTTCCATCTGTTCTGCTCATTATCCCACCGCTGACTCAACTCAATACACCCTACCCCTCGACGGCGTATCTCACAGGCTTTCTGCGATCCCATGGATATCGCACCCATCAGGCCGATGTGGGCATTGAGATGGTGTTGGCCTTGTTCTCTCAGGCCGGGCTGACTCGTGTCTTTGAGGAACTTCGGTTGAAGCCGATCGATGATTTGCCGGGTGAGGCCCGCCAAATGTTGAGCTTATCGCGCGCCTATGTAGAAACGATCGATCCGATTGTTCGGTTTTTGCAGGGCCATGATCCGACGTTAGCTTCGCGCATTTGTCAAGGTAGCTTCTTGCCGCAAGGCCCTCGATTTTCGATGTATGAATTGAGAGGCCAAGAAGGAAGGGACTCATCCCGTCATCAATCGGATCAAGCGAAACATTTGGCGACGTTATACTTAGAGGATCTGGCTGATTTAGTGCAGGCCACCATTGCGCCTCATTTTGCATTAAGTCGTTATGCGGAATCTATTGCGATGCAGGCGAACTCCTATGACGGTCTTGCTGAGGCGTTGACTCAACCACTGAGTCTCACCGACGAGTGGATGGTTCAATCAATGTGGCAGCATGTAGAGCGATACCATCCTTCAGTTGTGGGTTTCTCCGTTCCATTTCCTGGCAATCTCTACGGAGCCCTTCGAATGGGACAACAGTTACGCGCTCGACGGCGAGACATCAAGGTTGTGCTAGGTGGCGGGTATGCCAATACAGAATTACGAAAAATACGAGACCCCCGCCTCTTTGAAGTGTTGGACTTCGTGACGTTAGATGATGGTGAACGCCCCTTCCTCTGTTTGTTGGAATATGTACAGGGGAAACGAGTGGAGGCTGATCTGTGTCGGACATTTCTCAGATCCGGTCAAATAGTGGTTTGGCGTAATGGTGGGAAGGAACCGGATGTTCCCCAATCCGATATTGGTACGCCCACATATGAAGGATTGAATCTTAATCAGTATATTTCTGTCTTGGATACGTTGAATCCCATGCATCGTCTCTGGTCGGATGGACATTGGAATAAACTGACTGTCGCTCATGGCTGTTATTGGAAACAATGTACCTTCTGTGATGTGGGGCTGGATTACATTGGTCGATATGAAGTGTCGCCTGGCGAACTTTTGGTAGATCGTATTGAAACGCTCATCGCGGAAACTGGAAGACGTGGATTTCATTTCGTCGATGAGGCCGCGCCACCGGTAGGGTTAAAACACCTGGCGCTTTCCCTTTTGGAACGAAGAGTGACGATTTCCTGGTGGGGAAATGTTCGGTTCGAATCGGCGTTTACGTTTGATCTATGTCGTTTGCTTGCGGCCTCAGGCTGTATCGCGCTGAGTGCAGGTTTGGAGGCGGCCTGTGACCGTCTGTTGGCTTTGGTTAAAAAAGGCATTACGGTCGATGAAACCGTGCGTGTGGTGCAGGGATGCCGAGAGGCGGGGATTTTGGTGCATGCCTATCTCATGTATGGATTGCCTAGCGAAACGCTTGGGGAAACGTTGGAAAGTCTGGAACGGGTTCGCCAGTTGTTTTCCCACGGTCTCATTCAATCGGCATTCTGGCATCGGTTCACGACAACGGCACATAGTCCCATCGGCTTGAATCCCGAGGCCTATGGACTGCAGTTGATTGGACCGGCGTTCGAGGGGTTTGCAGAAAATGATCTCGTGCACCAAGATCCTCAAGTGTCTGTGCCCGAATGGGTGGGGGAGGGGCTGCGTGCGGCACTCTGGCACTATAAGGAAGGCATGGAACTTAATCGAGATGTGCGCGAATGGTTTCCTGAACGGACGCCGAAACCCAAAGTGCCCCGAACCTGGGCAAAGAAGATTCTAGAACCTGGGCAGGAGGAGGACCGTTCCCGAATGGAACGAAAATTTGTGTGGATTGGTGGACAACCAGATGTCGAGCGAGGAAAAGGCGAGCAATGTCGAATTATTCTTCCCAATCGAACCATGGATGAAGAGGTGAGACTCAAACGGGGACAAGCAGAGTGGTTCCTCAATTTGCTTGAACGGGCTACGCCCGTCCATCAGCCAGAGGGCCATCGGTATCCCATATTCAAACAAGTCCGTGCAGGCTTTCCCTTTGGCGG
>JAJDBR010000200.1 GCA_029261275.1 Nitrospirales bacterium | reverse complement strand
GAAAATATGATGGTGTTATCTGGATCATCAGACCGTAATTTGTATCCGTAATGTTGATGAATCACGAGGGCTATCTCTAGAGCATCAATGGAGTCCAACCCCAACCCTTCTCCAAATAACGGGTCTAACGGTGGAATGTCTGCCGGTTCCACCTTCAAGTTCAATGTGGTCACAAGAAGTTGGGCGATTTCGGTTTCAAATGGTGTCTGGTCAGACAAGGAACATTCCTCCATGGATAAGATATTGTGAAGAAATATGCACTCCTACCGATTGTCCTGTTTGAGTTCAGAGATGTCAATATGATGCCAACGATGAAGGATATTGGTGTAAGGTGTTCAATGGGAAATAGCAGGCTTGTCGGTAGTATACGGAATCATCAATGCCTTGGACTTTTGGAAATCCTCAACTCGGACCTTTGCTGAAGACGGCTTGACACGTTTATGGTGACCCCGTAGGGTAATGTCTTGTTGCCATGACATTTTGAATGTGTTGTGCACGGTCGACCCCTCATTGCCCCTATCCTCCTTCAAGCATTCCTCTGGCCTCTATGGCGAATGATGATCTAACTCCTCGGACCCTTCGTTGAAAACCAAACAATCTTTTCATGTCGTGCTCATCAAGCCTTCTCATTACGATGATGAGGGATATGTGATTCAATGGGGGCGGTCCGCGATTCCGTCCAACACCCTGGCGGCCCTGAATACCCTAGCCATGGACTGTGTGACTCGACAGGTGTTGGGGGAGAACGTCCGCATCCAAGTGGAGATCCATGACGAAACCAATACGGTCATCCCCATCAAGCGAATAATTACGCGTATTCGCAACGGACTTGGGGGGATGATCGGCTTTGTTGGGGTTCAAACCAATCAATTTCCTCGTTCCCTGGATCTAGGAAAACCATTCTTGGAGGCAAGTATTCCAGTGGTCATTGGAGGCTTTCATGTGAGCGGATGTTTCGCCATGTTGAAAGAGATGCCACCGGACATACAACAAGCGTTGACCGAAGGGTTTACCCTCATTGCAGGCGAAGCTGAAGGACATTTAGATACTATTCTCAACGATGCCTATAGGAAGCGGTTAAAGCCTTACTATAATTTTTTAAGCAACACGCCAAGCTTGGAAGGCATCCCTCCCCCCTTTCTCCCTGCCAGCTTGGTGAAACGAACGTTTCGCCAGCTCTCTAGTTTTGATGCTGGGAGAGGGTGTCCCTTTCAATGCAGTTTTTGCACGATTATTAATGTGCAAGGCCGGACATCTCGGTCGCGGTCGGCTGATGATATTGAGGCCTTGATTCGGGCCAATCTTCAACAAGGCGTCTGGCGATTTTTCATTACGGATGACGATTTTGCCAGGAATAAGGACTGGGAACCCATTTTGGACAGAATGATTCAGATCCGAGAAAAGGAAGGCTTTCAGCTTTCACTCATCATCCAAGTTGATACAATGTGCCATAAAATCCCTCGGTTTATTGAAAAAGCCGTGAGGGCTGGGTGCCATAATATTTTTTTAGGCCTGGAAAGCCTCAACCCAGAATCGTTGGCTGGGACCAAGAAACGGCAGAACAAAATCGGGGAGTACCGAAAGATGCTACAAGCTTGGAAAAGCCATGGGTGTACCACTGCAGTTGGCTACATTCTTGGGTTTCCGGCTGATACCCCGTCCAGTATTGCCCATGATATTGAAATCCTCAAAAACGAACTCCCAGTTGATATCGTGGAATTTTTTATTCTGACGCCCCTGCCTGGGTCTGAAGATCATCAACAACTCTATGAACGTGGTGTATGGATGGAACCAGACATGAATGCCTATGATTTGGAGCATGTCACCATGGCCCATCCGCAGATGACCAAGGTGGAATTGTCTGAGGCCTATCGCATGGCCTGGCAGAGCTATTACGCCTGGGACCACATGGAAATCCTGATGCGTCGAGCCGCGGCGTCAGGGGAACCGGTCGTCAAGCTCATGTTTTTATTATTGTGTTTTTATGGGTGCATTATGCTTGAGGGCGTGCATCCGTTAGAGGGGGGCGTGGTTCGGTGGCGAGGCCGCCGGTCTCGTCGTCCAAACCTGCCTGTGGAACCTGCCTGGGTTTTTTATCCCAAACAAATTCGGATTGGGGTGACCACTGCCTGGAAATGGTGTGCGTTGGGGTGGAAATTGAATCAGCTGCGTAGAAAAGTTGAGAATGATCCTACCAAGCTCCAATATTCTGATGTTTCCCTCATATCCTTCCCAGATGAGTCTGAAGACGATCTTGACTTGCATCAGACCTACGGCCCTCTTCTCGCCATAAATCGTCTAGCAAAATAACGGGATATATATTTGGTTGTGCCTTAGCCCGACTACTGGGAATAAGGGAAAACTTTGATAAAATATCCTGACATTGCAGATTGAACCAGAAATTTTGGAGGGAAGATGAGACGATTAGCTTTGAGATATCTATGTAGTCTC
This sequence comes from Nitrospirales bacterium, assembly GCA_029261275.1. Classification (GTDB taxonomy): domain Bacteria; phylum Nitrospirota; class Nitrospiria; order Nitrospirales; family UBA8639; genus Nitrospira_E. The sequence goes on along the minus strand of JAJDBR010000200.1, from coordinate 26,313 downwards.
GTGGTGGGCCTGGTAGTTTTTGGAAGTTTCTCAAAAAGCGGAGAGGCAAAAGGCCTAAATTCTGACGATTCAGATTCGGTGATCATTTCCGCTGGTGGGGGGATCTTTTATCCTTTTAAAGGGAAATTAGGGTTTAATGGTGTGGTGCAAGCCTCAGGAAAAATTTCTTCTCAAGAACGAATGAATTTGGAATTTGAATACCGAAAATACGAAACGGAACTCTTTAAGGCCAAAAATATTGATACGCAGTCTTTTATTCTCAGAGGGTTTGGGCAGTATTTTTTCTTTCCCCATGGCATTTCTCCATACGTTGGCCTCGGGATAAATCTCGCGGTCAATGTGTTTGACGAAAACGAAATTGAAAGAAAGAGATCTTCGGTAAATGTGCAACAGGGTTGGGGATTTGGGTATGGAATTATGGGATTGTTGGGAATTGAAGTGCCATTAGGTGGGGGAGTCGCTTTTTTTGGGGAAGGGCGAGTGAGTGGTGACTTTCAAGTTTCGCGTTATAAGAAACGATCTGGAGGGAATAAAATCAGAATTGAAAATTTGAGTGGTCTGACTGGAATGGGTGGCATTCGACTGCGCTTTTAATGAGTAAAAAATGCAGTATCCTGATAAAGAGCAATAGATTTTGAACTTGCCTTCATGTTATAGCGAGTCCCTCCAATTGTGTTGATGAAATTCGGAAAATGTCATTCTTAATTAACTCGCGTTTAGCAGGCTGGCGTGATGAAGAGCGGATGACCTAGCGATCAACACCCTCGTTTTTCCTGCCAGTGATACACCTCCAAATTATTTTCAATGGCTTGGTTGATCACCCCCTTTCTTGATGGATCAACTCCCGCACTAATCTGCTCCAGGTTTTTCTTGAGTTTTGACGCGCATATGCACTGTCACATTTCCGGTGTCATGATCCATACGTAATTTTCTCGATGGATAAATATTTTCTTGAGGGCCTATTCGGAATCTATAAATGTTTTCGGAAATGTCTTATTTCCCTGTAGATTTTTTTGGAGTTTCCCGGTACTCTGGTTGAAGCTTTCTTGAATACACAATCCACTCTTGATGAACAGGATCAACAAGCCCTGTTCTCGATTAGGGGATGTTAAATGCTGCATGTGTCAACGAAAGTTGAACAGAGTGCTGTTGTGCTTGAACTCTCGGAGCGATTCGATTTTCATGTCGTAGAACATTTCCTTTCTGCACTGGAATATACCGAAGTGACCCACCTTCCCCGGCATGTGATTCTTGCCCTGAATCAGGTGAATGTTATGGACAGCATGACCATCGGACGAATCGTGACCACATCCCAACGGCTTAAACAAGCCTCAATTCGATTTGCCTTGACCTGGCAGGGTGGTGAAGTAGGTTCGACTCTGAAAGCCATTCACGTTGAAGCGATGGTTCCCACTGTTGCGACGGTGGAGGACGCTCTAGCCTTACCACCCTGGTAATTCTTCTCTGTATAAGGAGACCTCATGGCGGAACATGATCTCAACCTACCCCATATTTCAATGACCGAAACGGTTCTCCGGTTTTATGTCTTTCTCGGCCAATATATTGACCGTTGTCTAGATGAAGAGCACCGACGATCGCTTCCTGAACAGGAGTTCCAACAGCATTTGGCCACCACCCATGACCAAGTCGTTGAATTACTGACTACTAACCGTGTGGTGAAGGACAAAGCCGAAGTCGAGTTCCAACATGTAACTGCCATGTGTCAGGATTACCTGAAAGATCCTGGCAGTGGCGACCAGTCCCGTGTTCTTCATAAGGAGCGAGAAATTCTACGAGTGAAAATGTTGACGTTGAGTGACCTCTTGGCGGTCTTTCGATCCGTCTAACTCAATCAATTCTCCTCCTTCCATCTCCTTCCTGTCTTCAGATTGACCACCAAAAAAATCGTGTGGTAACGTCGATGCTCGGGTTTTCCCTAGCTATTGGTAGGCCATTCCGCTTTTTCAGGAGTTCGCACCATTTCTTTGGCACAAACTGACATGGCTGATTCCGTCGCTGAACATATTGCCGCCTTAGATGATGAGGACTGGGGTGTCCGAGAGGATGCGGCGGTGGCTCTCGGCCTTTTTAGTGACCCTCGAAGTGTGCAACCCTTAATTCGGGCACTCCGAGATTCTGACCATGCTGTTCGTGTCGCAGCAACGGCCTCTTTGACGGCGGTGGGTCAACCGGCTGTCCTGTCTTTGGGGTTTTGTCTCAACGATCCGAACCTTCAAGTCCAAGAAGCTGCGGCCTCTATTCTCGCCAATACGGCCGATGAGCAGGTGTATGAACCATTGCTGTCGGCCCTCCTGAATCCGAACTGGATTGTGCGCATGGCTGCCGCCAAAGGGCTCACTCGTCTGAAAGACCCTCGCTCGATTGATACGTTGATTTTGGTCCTCCAGGATAAAGTCCCTGCAGTCCGTGAAGAAGCCTGCCGGACGATTCAAGCCATTGGGGAAGCGAGTATTCCTCCTCTGCTGAAAAACCTACAGGATCCTAATTGGAGAATTCGGTTGCGTTCAATTGAAGCCCTCGCTCTCTTGAAGCCACAGGTGGCGGTGGCACCTTTAATGAATCTTGTGGCCAACGATTCCGACTCCGCCGTCAGGCAGGACGCCATCAGAGCTCTGGGAGAAATCGGGAATGCCCATGCCATTCCTCTGTTATTGGATTCGCTCACCACCCCTTCCTTACAACTGAAAGCTATTGAGGCTCTGGGGAATTTGCAAGCGGTGGAGGCCCTGCCTCCGTTGATGGCCCTGGTTCAATCTCTTCCGGCCGATGCGTACGAAGATCGGATGGAAGGCTGTACCGACCCACAGTATAAAGAAGAACTCCCTCCTTTAGAAGCTGCGGTGAAAGCCCTGGCCAAGATTGGTGACCCTCAGACCGTGCCAGTTCTGATGAACGCCCTGCGCAGCACCTTGCTCCGTCAAGAGGCTGCGGAAGCCCTCACGCACTTTGGCTCAGCCGCCAAGACGCCCTTGTTACAACTGTTGAAAATCACAAAAAATGACAATCTGCGTCGGCATGTGTTGGAATCCCTTTCTCAACTTGGGTGGCGCCCTGGACAAATTCGTCTGTAACCGATTGAAGGTCAATGCCAAGAGAAACATTCGAAACGATTATTTCTGAGCTGGATCACGAAGAAGATTGGCGGCGCATGCGTGCCACGTCCACCTGCATGAAGGGTGGCCCCAAAGCGGTCGAAGCCATTATTCAAGCCATAGGACACGGAACTACTCATTATAAAATCGAGGCAATCAGAATGCTGGCGAGATTGGGTGATCCTCGTGCCGGAATCGCTCTCGCAGGCCTCATGAAAGATGACGACGAAGAGGTTCGTCAGGCCACGCTGGAGGCCTTAGAACACATGGCTGGTATTCTAGATGAACCCACTGCCGCTGCCTTGTTGGAACATTTGCAGGATGACCGAATTCGAGATCGCGTCACAACCTTATTAGGGGGCATTCCCACGTCTATCGGACCTCTGTCAGAACGCTTAAAAGATCCTGATGAATCCATTCGAGAACGTGCCGCTGAAATTTTGGCCCAGTTACTAGATCCCCGGTCAGCTGATGGCTTCGTAGATGCCATGTCTGATCCGAAACTTCGCGACCTGGCTACCGATACTCTGCGCAAGCTTGGGGCAATCCGTGACCGCATTGACCAACTCCTCGACGATTTACGAGCCGTGGATGAATCGGAACTTAAGGAGGGGGTTCGACAAGAAACCGTCATCCAAATGCACCGCATAGGTCGACCTGCGGTAGAAATTCTCTTGGAATATTTAGACGATGACGACTGGATCGTGCGGGAAGCCGCCGCAGATACCTTAGGTAAAATTGGGGATGTTCGAGCCGTTGAACCTTTAATAGAGCGGCTGCGCTCGGACAAAGACACAGGTGTTAAAGAGCATGCGTTAAAGTCATTGGGACTCATTGGTGATTCTAGGCCCGTCGAGTTATATATTGAGGTCATTCCGATTCGTCCTCTCCGCATTTTGGCCGTGGAAGCTTTAGAAAAAGTCAAAGATGTGGAAGTGTTGCGACCCCATGCCGAACTCTTTAAACGGTTAAAAACGGACCGCGATGGACTCATTTCTTATAATTCTGGGGTGATCCTTGACAAACTGGAAGCCGCCACTGCACAAATGGAGCTGGATGAAGAAACTTGGGCTGGAAAGGAGTAACACTGCATGACGGAACAGAATCAAGTCGATCCCTTGTTGTCGGCTCTTCGGGATGACAATGAATCATTACGGGATCATGCTGCCGCTCGGTTGGGAGAAGTTGGTTCAGAAGCTATCCCGAAGCTGATTGATATGTTTTTGGAAGACGACTGTGTGATTCGCGAAGCCGCGACGAGTGCGTTGGTGAAAATTGGCGAACCCGCGATTGATCCGCTTATTGAAGCCCTCAAAGACGATGATGAATGGTCGGTCCGTGAACAGGCCGCCAATGCCTTGGGGAAATTGCGAGCCCACAAGTCTGTCGAGCCCCTCGTTCATGCGCTGAAGCATGATAAGGACGGTGGTGTTAAAACTGCTGCTATTTGGGCTCTGGAACGCATTGGGCACCCGGACGCCGTGCCTGGCCTCATTGATGCCCTGATGGATGCGACGCTTCGTGAAGATGCAGCTCGGGTGTTAAAAAAACTTGGCGATTCGCGCGCCACAACGGCTTTAGTCGAAGGCCTACATGCCTCAAATTGGATTGTACGCCGGCATGCCGCCGAAGCGTTGGGGAAAATTGGCGACCCTGAATCGTTAGATCCTCTGATTGAGGCTCTAGCCGATGAAGACTGGTTAGTTCGTCGCAATGCGGCCGAATCGTTGGCGCGTTTAAAGAATACCCGGGCCATCGATCCCTTGGTACTTTTACTGGAAGACGAGAATGAAATGGTGCGTGATACGGTAGAGGGCGCCCTGTCGAGTTTGGGGTGGACCCCGAGTTCTTCCAAATAGCAATCATTCGTTACGGCTTTTTACTCTGTTCACTTTATATCTGAGGAAACATCATAATTATGGCAAATGAAGCACCGGCAAAACTTATCTCCATTGGCCCAAAGGCTGGAACCAAAAAAGATGGATTTAACCTGGTCACCGAAAAAGTTTCGATGATCAATCTCGAGACCAACCAAATCGAAGTTGAGTTGTTGGCCTACGATGGGAAAACCGTCCTCTTGGATGTTGGAGAAGAAGCCGTTGAGGATTTACACAAAGTCAAAATTGGCGATGGAGCTACCCTTCGGGTGGTCGAAGAAGAAGGCAAGCGCATCGTCAAAAGTTTCCGTATTCGCTCCAAAGATCCCAATGTTGCAGCCGCAGATGCCGCCTTGCTGGACCTGACTGATACGCATTGGCTCAATCGCAAACATGCGATTGAAGTTCTAGGGGAACTTAAGGTCGAAGCCGCCGTAAAGCCTTTAGTAGAAATGTTGAATGATGAAGTGGGTGATGTTCGACAGCGGGCCTATGAGGCGCTGATTAAAATTGGGGCACCGTGCGTGCTTGATGTCGTTCCGCTCTTGACCAACGAGGAAGATGAACTCCGACAATCGGCCACAGAAATTTTGCGAAAAATTGGCAAGCCTGCCGTGGAGCCTTTAGCTCAGGCCTTAGGCGAAGCGGATGAGAAGCTACAAAAACGGATTATGAAAGTTTTAGATCGAATGGGGTATAAACGGAAATAGCCACGTGCAAACCCTCTTTTTGCTTAACTCTGTTTAAGAGGGTTTGTTCCAACTGTTTTTCGGCCAACCGACACATAATGAAATCCCAGCTCTTCCATCCGTTGAGGTTCATACACATTGCGAAGATCAATAAAAATTGTGGATTTAACGGTTGAGCGTATTTGCTCAAAATCTAGGTTTCGAAATTGATTCCACTCCGTGACCAAGACGATCGCGTCAGTTCCCTCCACCGTCTGATAAGCGTCTTGACAAGGAACCATATCCGGCAACACCTTCATCGACTCATCTAACGCTTCTGGATCATACGTCCGCACTGTGGCCCCTGCTTGTATGAGTTCTTTGGCAATGGCGAGCGCTGGAGAATCTCGGATATCGTCAGTATTGGGTTTAAACGCTAAGCCTAATAGTCCAATAGTTTTTCCTTTCAAATCTCCGACCGCCCCAACAATCTTTTCGAGCATTCGACTTCTTTGTTGCTCATTGATCCGTTTCGTGGCTTTTGCCAGGGTCATTTCGTACTCAGCCTCTTTCCCGATGTTGATCAATGCGGCCGTGTCTTTCCCAAAACACGATCCCCCATATCCGGGCCCAGCATGTAAAAATTTTGATCCGATTCGTTGGTCCAACCCCATCCCTTTGGAGACCATCTGTACATCTGCACCCACTCGTTCACAAAGATTCGCCATTTCATTAATAAATGATATCTTTGTCGCTAAAAACACGTTTGACGCGTATTTAATGACTTCCGCAGTTGGAATGTCGGTAATCACCACTGGAGCATCAAGCAGATACAAAGGACGATACAGATCCTTCATAATGGCCACAGATTCTTGGCTGTCTGCGCCAATCACCACTCGATTAGGACGCATGAAATCTTCAATGGCAGAACCCTCTCGAAGAAATTCAGGATTCGACACCACCCCGAAGTTACACGGCTTGGTTTGATTCTCTTCAATTAATTTTTTTACTCTAACTGCCGTTCCCACGGGTACCGTTGACTTTGTAATCACCACTTTATAACCAGTCATACGCGCTCCGACGCTCCGTGCCACTTCATCAACAAAAGATAAGTCTGCTGATCCATCAGATCGTGAGGGCGTGCCAACGGCAATAAAAATCGCGAGGGATTCGTCAACGGCTTTATGTAAGTCCGTAGTAAAACGTAAACGGCCAGCCTGAATATTTTTGGCCACGAGTTCAGCGAGACCAGGTTCGAAAAACGGGACCTTCCCATTTTCCAATGTCGTAATCCGACTCTCGTCTCTGTCCATACACAACACATTGAGTCCAAGGTCTGCAAAACAAGCCCCCGTTACGAGCCCAACATATCCTGTGCCAATAACACTGATGTACATTTTTCTCTGTCTCCTTAAATTGATGCGAAAATTGTTTTATATTTGTTTCGATTACGACCTATTAGACTTAAAAGCTCTAGTGCAAAACTCCTAAAAACACTGCTTGACAGGCTATAGGGTGCCCACTAGAATCAATGGAATCTTCTCCAATAGAGCGGGAATAGCTCAGTGGTAGAGCATCGCCTTGCCAAGGCGAGGGTCGGGGGTTCAAATCCCCTTTCCCGCTCCAATTCGTTCCACAATTATGGATCTAAATCTTACCAATCCCGCCACGATATTAACCCGTATGCCGGCTTTGCTCTCATTGCTGTTCTGGAGAGGCAATTCTACAGCTTGCTAGAGATAAGCTGTAGAAATATTAACAGATTGCTTCAGTATGGGTGAAAATGACCACCCTCCTAATTGTGTATGATCGTTCAGTGCATCATAAACTGAGATCGCCTGCCTTGACGGGCATCATGAAAACTAGATAGACCAGGCGCGCCATCGTCACGGCTCGATCAAAGGCCCATCGGAGTTGCCTGTTATCTTGAAGAAAAGCCCGATCCCCTGACAATTCTTTTTGGCTGGCTTTGAGGTCGGTCAAAAATTTTTAAACAATGGAGTCTGTCCGAAACCGGGGTAACTCCCTGCATTTTATCTGCCTATTATAAACAATCCCATTGGCCCAATTCACCTTCGATCAGACCAGCCCTAAGAGTTTGTTCTGTCGATGTGCTGCCTGAAACACCGTTGGCGTAATAGGGTTGGGTTGTTTTGGCAATTGACAAGTAGACCGATTTCTTGTTCATGATCCAGCCGACGCAATAGTAGATAAGGTATTGGCAATGTGAGTCCATTTAGGCTTCGTCGAGGCGTTGAGTAAGCAGGCTAATCTCTGACAATTCAAGGAATTTTTTCCAGACAGTTTGTGTGTTCACCATTCAAATTTCGTTAATTGAACAATGCTTTGGAAGCAGATTACATTCGCGACCTGAAAATTCCGTATGTGTACATAATAAAGTAATCCCGCACTTTTGGTATGCGAGTCGTCACTAATGAGAGCGGGCGCCACAACAGGTGTCGAGGGTAAAGCCAAAGTTGGGGATTGTGGGTATGAATGACAGGCTTCAATCGAGCCGCGTGAAGAAAGTTAAGATACTGACTATAGCTCAGAAGATTGAGCCCACCGACAATGTCTTGATAGCTCTCGACGCAGTCTGTCGGTCGATAACACTCCTTTCGCAAACGAAGCATAGCTTTTTCAGAGAACAACAGCCCGCGCCACGGGAATGGAATTTTAAAGAAATCCTGCATGTGATCGCCTAGCGGTGATTGAAATGGGGCATGGCACAAAAATGCTAACCCGCTAGGCTTCAACAACCGCCCAATTTGTTTGAGTAATCCCGCTGGATTAGCGATGTGCTCCATTGCTCCCATCCCGAAGATGACATCATATTTGTAGTCAGTCGGCCACTCGTGGATATCAGCATGGAAAAAGGCTGGTCTCCGGTCTTCTTCCAATTGCAAAGCGGTTTTCTGTGCCTCAATGACATACCTTTCTACGATTTCAACTCCGGTAACATCATGTGCTCCAGCTAAGATCAGATCAAAGGAGAGCCGGCCTATTCCGGATCCGATGTCGAGATACTTCAGATTGGGGTCTATTGGGATTTGACCCTTATAGTAGGTTTGTAATCTTTACAGATACTTTTTATCTGGATCCAAGGGGACGGTGGAATCCATTGCCTCCTGGTCCAATTCGTCTTCAGTTTTGATATTATCCTTATGAGTAAAAGTCTTAAGTAGGTAATAATCAAGGGTGGGTCCAAACATTATAATTTTTCCTTCTGACTTAGCATTCGGGATGTAGGCTGCTTGAAAAGTTATTCGGAATAGGTCTTTTGAATAAGGACCCGTTTCTTCACGATGTTGGGATTTGTGTATGGCAGTAACGCTGGATCTCATGGAACCTACGGCCGCATCGTGAGGCTGTGATGATTGGGGGGCAGGAGAGAAATTTCACCCGCAGTTTTGATCCCAATTCTGCACCCGCCGAATGAATCCCCAGGAGTATTCTCAATGCCAGATTCTTCCGTATCTATTTTTGTCCCTCAAGACCTAACGCAGATAACCTGGTAGGCCTGGCCAGGGCAAGGGTCGGAGGTTCCAATCCCCTTTCCCGCTTCAATGATTCTTTCCTTTGGTCGTCATATTCCTTATTTAATTTTCTTCTCTATTGTAATTCTAGGGTATTCTCTCCTTCTGTCTAAACATCTAGGATGAAGATGATCCACCAGGGGGTGGATTCTTCTTTCATGTGAGAAAATTGTTTAGCCGTGAAACTGCTGGGGGTTCCCTCTTGAAACGCGCCTCGTCGAATATCGACATAACGAAGCCTAAAAGATTGTTTTTGAGGCGTGGTTGCAAAAGGCATGGGATCACGGAGTTCAGCAATCTTGGATAGGTCGACTCGTTCACCAATAGCCAAAGAAGATAATTTCTTGTAGACACGACCAAAGATCTCAGGAATATTATTTTTGTTAAAAAGTTTATTACGAGGACGAAATTGATCATCTGCTAAAATCTGACTCAATAATTCCCAAAATACCTCATCATCGATAGCAGAAATTACCCCCACCTGACTCCTATGCCCCATCAATTCCAATAGTGCCAGTGGTCCAACCACATTAAATTTCCATGGCGGGAAAGTGAGAATGCGATCATGATGAGAAACTTCTAGCACGGACTCCCCCTTAAATCGACTCTGGTGGAAATGCCCACGGGTTGTTTGGAGGTGCTTGAGAATTAACGATGATTCAACTCGGCTCGGCTCATAGGCAAAAGTGGGATTAGCGGGGGCATGACACGTACACATCGTGTAGCGCGGAAGGGCACCTTTTGTTTGGCCGAATCGCTCTATATCCATCCCTCCCCAGAATAGGAAGTTCAATTCTTCTGTCGGAAAACTCTTTAAATACCCCTCATGATCTGGGTTCTTATGATAGACGCCACCCACTTGAGAACCAGGCATTAATCGATCAAACGCATGCAGCCTGAGCGTTATATTTTGTGAACGCAATTGGGGTACATATTGATCAACCAATTCCTGTTCAAAGGTTAAATCTCCGGCTCCAATATCCAGTAACGAGGGTGTTGGCGTGTGAAGAAGGAGGTCGTATGGATTTGAGCCTTCCCGCAAGCAGCGTTCCACATCCTCTAAAGAAAGATCCTCGACAACTCTCTCATCTTTTTCACCAACGGCCAGGACTCCCCAAACAAGAAGTGCACGAATGGCTTTTGAGGGCGGCAAGCCAGTCAGCTCTTTTAAGGTTTGTTTCATTTGTTGAGTTTTGATTGGTTGCCCAAACTGCTGGATTACTTCAATCAAGGACCTCTGTAGGCTGGGCACCAACGAGGCTTCTTGAACTGATTGAATAAGAGTAGGAAGTAGGGTTGATAGGGATTCTTGATTCATCAACTTTCGACTAGCTTCCCAATGGTGGGAGGAGGACTCTCGGCTTTCCTGAACACGTGCGCGAAATTCTTGGATATCCAACATCTTATGGTCCACAAGATTTCATCCTAATATAGCCCTTAAACTAAACCTAAAGAGCACGGCCCCAGTTGCCCTTGATATGACAACGCAAGAAATTTTCCTACTTGATAGATTGCCCCAATGGGGGGACTGTGTTACACCATGCACCGTGATGAGTATTATGAATATCTTTTGTCTGAAACCTCTGAGGTTTCTGTCCCTCTTTATGGTCCTTTCTATCTATGGGCCTTGGGGTTGTACAGCACTTCAAGCAAAATCGTCATTTGAAGTCGGCCAAATTTACCAAGTTTCTGAACAAACGCTTTTGACTGTTGATGATCTCAAACCTCATCTTTTAGCAGCCGATGTCATTTTCATAGGGGAGGAGCATTACACGCCGTCCCATCTTCAAACTGCACAAACGATACTAACCATTCTCTTAGCAAATCAACGTCAGCCAAGCCTGGCCATGGAAATGTTTAGTTGGGATGGACAACCTGCCCTGGATCGATATATTCACAAGCCGGAAATTACTATCGAACAATTGGTAGAAGAATCCTATTGGAAAAAAAATTGGGGTGGCGAATTTGCTGAGTACCAATCATTGGTAACCTTTTCGAAATCACGCCAACTCAATCTGTTGGCACTAAACCCTCCTCGACCTTTGGTTCGTTTGGTAGCCACCCAGGGCCTTCACAAAGCCATGCAAGATCCCGAAATGGACAACTGGTCAATCAACAAGCTCGTGACGGATGATCCCGAGTATGAAAACCTTATATTTGAACAAATTGAATCCTGTCATGCTGGCTTGCCTGATCATGTCTACCGACGAATCTTCGAGGCGTCGATCTTTCGTGATGAGGGAATGGCCCAAATTATTAGAAATTATTTGAATCGAAAACGTCCTTCAGAAGGCCCGATTGTCAGCTATACTGGAGGAGGCCACATTCAATACCATATTCCCATACCCAAACGCGTGAAAAGGACGCAGGCTGAGGTCAAAATTGTCACGATCTATTTAGTGGCCTGGGATCCCTCAAAAGAGGAAGAGGTCCAAGCAGAACTCCAAAACGGGATTGCCGATTTTCTCTGGCTCACACCCTTAGGCCCAAAGGGTATTCAGGCCCGATGTGGATAATGGTTTTTTCTAGACACCCATATTTCTGTCAAAGAGAAGGAGGACAACATGGCTGACCCTATCGTCATTCCACAACGTGCCCCATACGTTATGGACATGGAACCTGGTACTTATTATTGGTGTCAATGTGGCCGATCCAAAACCCAACCATTTTGTGATGGGTCTCACACGGGAACAGATTTGACTCCCATGGAAGTTGAGATCAAAGAGAAAAAGAAAGTCGCCTGGTGTGGCTGTAAGCACAGCAAAAAATCCCCATTTTGTGATGGGTCTCATTCGCGACTGGAGCCTTAGGCGTCGAATTTCATGGATCTAAATCTCAATGAGGTAGCTCCCATTCAAGCTATTTTTTTGGGATTAGCATTCAGAAGCTCCCAGCTCATAAAAATTAGTCTTGATGCTAGGTACTAAATACTAGCTTAAAATACCTTAAACACTTTCTCGGAATCTGGGTTGCATCTCAGAAATAAAATTGTCTACAATCCAGCCCTATACAGAAAAGTACGATACTGAATCTATCAATCAGTTCAAGGTTCTTTTAGTTAGAAAGTGAGGGTTTTCTTATGAGTCGAATCATCACTCTGAGTACGTTATTTGTATTAGCGGCGGCTCCAGCCATGGCGAATGCCCCGGGTGGAGGGTATGAAGGTATTACAGGTATGTTTTATGGAACTATCGCAATAATCCTTGCGTATGGAGCTTACGACATTTACAAGACCTAACCCACTCTTTTCTCCTGACACAAGATCGGCAGCAAATATTTTCGTTGCCTCTCTTTCCAATAGGAAGAGAGGCGATTTTTTTATCCCTTATGAGCCAATTCTTTAAGGATCGGCTCAACCGCCCTCCACACATTCTGCACGACAATGGAATAGCCTTCGGCAGTGGGATGAAGACCGTCCCCCTGATTTAAATGTCGCCGCGTGGCCACGCCCTCCAAGAAAAACGGAATAAACGAAATCTTATGTTCCTCAGCCAGCCGTACGAATAAATCCGAAAACTCTTGTGTATAGTCAGCCCCATAGTTCAGGGGGAGGCGCATCCCGGCTAACACAACAATGACCCCTTTGGTCTTGAGGCCTTCAATAATCGCGTTGAGGTTTTTATAGGTTTCTTTCAAGGGTTGCCCACGAAGCCCATCGTTGGCACCCAATTCCAGAATGACCAATTTGGGTTGGCTTTTCAATACCCACTCGATTCGCCTGAGTCCTCCCGCCGTCGTATCGCCCGACACTCCCGCATTGATCACTTCGTATTGAAAGCCTTGTTCATTTAACCATCGTGCCAACTGCCCAGGATAGGCATCCTCCTGGCCCACTCCAAGTCCAGCGGTTAAGCTGTCACCAAAGGCGACAATTCTAGGAAGATCGCCGGGGCCCCTCGCGTCATGCTGCCCCAGTGATGAACTCCTGGTTTCCCGGATTGGAGCAGCTTGAGAATTGAGCCCTTGTGATTCAAGACGACTGACAGATGTGTCTTCTTGGGTATCGCAACCCAGCAGGGTCAGACAGAAGAGAACTGAGGCTGGTAAGATGATGACGAACCTAAGAGCTTGCTCAAGAAACTTTCCAAAACTATCTCTTTGATGAATTTCAGCCGTTAACCACTGTGCCAAATTCTTCCTCCGATTCACCCTTACCCGTGTCCCCATCTCAGTCTTCCCAATCTCTCATTTCGGTCAACCAGCTTGGCATGCACCTTTTTGCAGGCAACCAGGCTGTCAAAATTTTACACGACATTTCCTTTGAGGTCTCGGCCAAACAAGTTCTCGCGATTGTGGGGCCATCAGGCAGCGGTAAATCAACACTTTTGGGCCTCCTTGCTGGCCTTGATCGACCCACACACGGTTCCATTCACATACATGGAACCAATATTTCAACATTGGCTGAGAGCGCCATGGCACATTTTCGTCGCCAACATATTGGGTATGTCTTTCAAGCCTTTCATTTAATACCAACCTTGACCGCCCTTGAAAACGTGGCGCTCCCGTTGGACCTTCAAGGAATAGCCACAGGCGAAGAACGCGCAAAGACTCTCTTGCAGGCTGTCGGATTGGAACGGCGTTTTCACCACTATCCGATTCAACTCTCGGGTGGAGAACAGCAACGAGTAGCGCTAGCCCGTGCGTTTATCAGTCAACCACCGCTTCTGTTTGCTGATGAACCCACCGGCAATCTCGACAGTGCCACAGGAAACCTAGTGATTGATCTCCTATGGCAACTCCATGAACAGCACGACAGCACCTTGATCCTGGTGACACACGATACGGTGCTTGCGGCTCGAGCCCAACGTATTCTGACATTACGAGATGGAGCCATCGTCAACGACACCTCTCCTCCATCATGATATCGCTCCCTTCGACCACATGATACCCCTCTCCCTCAAATTAGCATGGCGTGAAACGGCCCATTCATGGTCACGTTTCGTGTTCCTCTTTCTCTGTATCGCGTTGGGGGTTGGAGCGATTGTGGCCGTAGACCTCTTCGCGACCAATGTCGAACAGGCTATTTTAGGGGATGCGCGTGGACTGCTAGGCGGCGATATTGAATTATCCTGGCGACGCACCATGACGCAAAAGGGCCAGGATGTCTTGGATTCTCTTTCAGCACGAAACATCGTGGTCTCACATGTCACCGAGCTGGCGGCCATGGTTGCCGCGGAGTCTCGCCAACCCGCTCATCAGGGAACAAAAGCCACGTCACAATTGGTTGAACTGAAAGCGCTGGATTCGTTCTATCCTCTCTATGGAAGCCTCATAGTTGAACCTGCTCAACCAACCAAGCAGCTCTTGGCACCCATTCAATCAGGTTGCCAGCGCTTGCCCTGCTTTGGTGCCATTGCTCAAAAATCGCTGCTTATCCGTTTAAATTTGAGCCTCGGGAGTGAGCTTCGAATTGGCCAAACGAATTTCATTATCACCGGTATTCTTGTCAAAGAGCCTGATAAAATTGCCACCGCATTTAGCTTGGGACCTCGCGTCATGGTTTCTCGAGAAGCACTCGATTCGACGGAGCTGGTCAAAATGGGAAGCCGCATTCATGAGCGATACCGATTACAACTTCCTTCTTCCAGCCATCTTGAGCGATGGTTGGGAGAACTTCGAGGGCGCCTCAGCCCGGAAGGCGTTCAAGTCAGCTCTTACCGTGATGCCCAACCCAGGCTACGCCGCTTTTTAGACCAACTTACACTGTACCTGGGCCTGATCGGACTGACGATTCTGTGGGTCGGAGGCATCGGCGTGGCTTGTACCATTCAAGGATTCATCACGCAAAAAACCCCCATCATCGCCACGCTCAAAACACTTGGAGCAGATTCTTCACAAGTCATACATATCTATCTCACACAAAGTCTGCTTCTTGGAAGTATTGGGAGCCTAGCAGGCGGAATACTTGGAACAGGACTCCATCAGGGATTACCGTTGCTGCTTCAAGGCATTGTTCCCGAAACCTTTCCCATAGAACCTACACTGACTCCCATTCTGCGAGGCATTGCAGTGGGCAGTTTGGCTACCCTCAGTTTTTCGCTGTGGCCGCTGCTCGCTATCCGCTCTGTCTCACCAGCCCTAGTCTTTCGTCAAGACGTCGACCGCTCAACGTTTCAGGTGAAGCCGGACTCGTGGGCAGTAAAATTGACTTCGTCATTGAAAGGATGGTGGAACGACCGTGTTCAGCGAATGTCCAGTCTCTTGATCGCTGGATGCCTACTCGGGCTAGCTATCTGGCAAGCCCATTCGCTGTCTCTGGGACTGTTTTTTACTGGTGCCTTTCTTGTGGGCATTTTCGCCCTGCTGGGGGGAACCAGTGTCTTATTCTGGCTCCTACGCCACATACACTTTCCTCAACAATTGTTATTACGGCATGCCACAAGCAATCTTCAACGACCTGGTAACTTTACCAAAGCCATGACCTTGGCCATTGGCATCGGGGTCATGTTGATGACCACGCTGATCACCGTGCAACATACACTACTTGCCCTCATTGAAGATCAAATCCCAGAGAATGCGCCCTCATTTTTCTTTATTGATATCCAACCCGATCAACAGGCTTTATTCAAACACGTGCTAGAAACGCAGATTCCAGGGTCGCATTTTAGCTTGGTCCCGGTCGTACGAACTCGACTTACTGCCATTAATGGGCAACCCATTAATCCTCAAGATCATAAGGGGAAACGAAACGGATGGTATTTCACGAGGGAATATGTCGTGACCACATTTCAATCTCTCCCCAAGGACAATCTCCTAACTCAGGGAGAATGGTGGGAAAACACACAACGCCAAAACTTTATGGACGAATCACAGTCGCAGAAAATTTTTCCGTGGGTCTCGGTAGAAGAAGATGCCGCCAAAAATTTGGGATTGTCCCTAGGTTCCACCCTCACGTTAAATATTCAGGGTGTTCCATTCAGGACTAAGGTTCGCAGTTTCCGAAGGGTCGATTGGGGCTCTTTTTCCATGAATTTTTTCATGATCGTGGAACCAGGTTCGCTTGATGGGGCCCCCATCACCTACATCGCCACAGCAAGGGTTCCTCGGACAGTGGAAGTCCCTCTTCAACAGGAGATTGTGGCAGCCATGCCCAATGTAACCGCCATAAATGTGGGAGACGTTTTAGACAATATTGCGAAAATATTTCGGCAACTAGCGATGGGCATACAGGCACTTGCACTTCTCTGCCTCATCACCGGAGCGGTGGTCATGATTGCCGCCATTTCTATCAACCGATATAGGCGACTACACGAACTCGCCATCTTGAAAGCTCTGGGTGGAAGTCGGGGACTTTTGCTGTTTTCACTCGGCACGGAATTTGGCCTGATTGGCGGATTTGCCGGTTTGATAGGATTGGGTTTAGGCTACCTTCTCTCCTGGTCACTCTTATATTTCTTTTTTGATTTAACCTGGGCAATAAATTTGTCGGTCTTATTTATCGGACTGCTGCTGACAATCGCGCTCACTCTCCTTACGGGTTTTTTAGGAACGTACCGTTTGCTCGGCTTTCCGCCACTCTCCGTCCTTCGTCAAGAATAATATCAATCAGCGACCTTACGAACTTCACAACAAGCTCCAAACTCAATCTCTTCTCCAAATCTTCTTGGTCTCCAAAAACGATACAGGGTGTATCGATTAAGATATAGCTTCCGACCTGCTTCCATTTTTCCGACGGTCGAAAAATTTTGAGTTTTTGAAATGAGAATTCAATAATTGATGTAATTCCTCTACATTCGGTTAGTTATAAACCGGAATTTATTATAATTGGCCTAGTGTTATGCGGCCAAATTCTTGGTACAAAATTTGCTTAATTCAATCGTTAATAACAAAAACGGACAGAGAACAATGGAATTTCTCGGTGCAATTTTTTTTACGGGACTCGGGTTATTTGGAGGGATCTTTTTCATTTGGAAGGGACATCATCAATAAATTTGATAGGAAGGTAGACTGTTGGCTGTCAGCACAAAGGGAAAGAAACAAAGGAGACTGGTGGTTCATCAAAAAATTTTACATTCTTATGAACGTGGAATATCTGATGAACAAAATTGATCGTTCAAATAGAGGAGAGCACGCTGATGTCAAAAAAGATGCTCATCATTGAAGACGATGTGGTCAGTCGTGAATTACTTCGATTGGTGTTTGAATATGATGGGTTCCATTGCATTGAAGCAGATAATGGGGCCGTGGGATTAGCCATGCTGGAATCTCAGAATTTTGACGTCGTTATTTTGGATAATGCGATGCCGGTGATAACGGGCACGGACTTCCTTGCTCACTTGCAAAATAACCCCATAACTACTGATGTCCCTATCATCATGGTCACCGGAATGCTCAATCCTCAAATTCGTGAGAAAGCCACTAAATTAGGAGCCTATGCCATTGTAGGCAAACCCTATGATTTAGGAGAATTACGCGCGTTGGTTAATCAACTGTCGGCAAGAATCCCATTACACCCTCAAGAATCGTCCCTCTTACCAAAATAAGTACCAAGCAGAGCGTTATTTGCGGAAGAACTGCTTCAATAAATCTTTGCCATCGTCTAACAGTTTCTGTAATTCTTGATCATCTCCCTGCAAGACTTTTTCAAGACGTTCTTCGACCTTCTTTTTAACCTGTTGCCCCAACAATTGAGAATTCAGCCGAAGCCGTGGGTTTTGGATCGTTCCCTGCACAACGAAGGGCAGTAGGAGCTGTCCTTCTCGTCGAACGGCGAGGGCCATGGGAAATTGCTGAGTAATTTTTTCGGCAATAGTTGGGGGGACAGTAAGGGTTCCCTGTAGGTTCAATGATTGATCTAACCCCACTTTTCCTACACTTCGCAATGAAAAATTTGGGGCATGGGCTATAAATTTTCGGATAGCTAACCCCTCATCATTTAATTCGGTCTTGGCATCAATCAGCGAATACTGAGTCCTACCTGTGGATTTCCCAAGCACTCCGGGTATCCTCAACGCATCCTCTACGGATTTAACGAGATCGAAACCGATAACGGCACCATCACGAATGGTCAAGTGGATAGGGCCATCGAATGCTGGACTCGCTGAGCTAGGAACGATGCCTCTCGTCGTCCATTTTAATTCTCCAACTCCAGTGAGTTTGACGGGAGAAGGCGTTATGGCCTTCATAAGTGTCTCAGCTGAAAATTTTTTGAACGCACCCTGCATTGAAAAAGTCAAAGGAGGAATCCATGTATCCAAAACCCCTTTGGCTCTCATCGTTCCATCAAATGCCTTCGCCGTAAAAGATTGTAGAATGAGGTTCTTCTCCAGCTTCTCGGCTTCAAATTGAATGTGTTCTAGAACAAAGGGTTGTTGAATGGGAAGAGAGACAGGCAGGTCTTGTGAATAAAATGTTGGAGAATCACCCACCAGCGAAAACCGAGTAGGGGTACCTTTTCCTGATAGATGGATGGTGGACCGACCCATATGAATTTTCAAACGAATGGGGTCGATCAGGACTTCACCAGAACGGGTTTGCTGGCCCTTGGGGAAAATTGAGGCTTCGAAATGGGCTTGCAATTGAGATAGTGCTATAGGGGCTTTCATTCCGAGTTTGATGGGAAGATCGTCCGTGGATGCCTTGGGGATCTGTATATCTCCTGTCAGCTGCCCATCAATCATTTCCCCATTAGCCGTCACTGCTACCTTGCCAACAAGACCATCTATATCAAAGTTGGGAATATCCAAATTGGCTTGGAGTGGCCCAAATCGCCCAGTGACATCAAAGGGTATCTGATAGGGCATGACCATTCCATGCACTCGAACCAGAGCAATTTCCCCAATAGCCACCGATTCTGTGTTGAAGGTCAGATTTTTAATCTGAAGGGCCTTGGAGGATTGACGCGTACGGTCTTCAAACTTCAAAGTTCCCCCAGTCAAAGAAAACTGTTTCACAGCGAGAACGCCTACCAAAGAAGAAACGGGGTCCTTGGATTCTGTGTTTTCAGGAAGGGTTTTTCCGCTAGAGGAAACTTTTCCAATGGTGGCGATATTGAGGACACCCTTTGGAGATCTGATAACCTGGATAATCGGACTTTCAACCGACACGCGTTTCACTTCGAGCCGCCTTTGCAGAAGGGGTCTCCACTGAACGGCCACTTGCACAGAGGGAACGGTTAAAAAAGGGTGGGAACTGAAGGCGGGATCATCAGCAATAATCACCTCGCGCAACTGAACCCCTAAGGTCGGATAAAGAGTCAGTCGAACGTCTTGGACGGCCACTTTTCGATGAAGGACTTGTTCAATAATTGGCACATAGTGGTCTCGGAACCGATTCAGATCAAGCAGAAACGGCAGCAGAAGAATAATCACAACCAAAAGTACTAACACTATGGCAATGGCTACCATAAATTTCCTCATAAACAAGGGGTTCCTACTTTGGAGAACGAGGGGATTCACTATTCTAGCATGCCGGATTCCCATTGTAGGAGTGAGAATGAAAACTTGTCGACACGGCCCTCCCTATCAGGTATCTTTTCCCTCTTAATTCATTCCTGAAAAGTTTCATTATGACAGCTCCAATTGACTTACCTTCACACCTACCCATTCATCATGTGGTGTTAGTCGACGCATCTGGCTTCATCTTTCGCGCTTTCCATGCCATTCAAATCCAGCCTCGTGCCGATGGGACTCCGGTGAATGCGGTCTACGGCTTTATTACGATGCTCATGAAATTGCTGGATGATATGCAACCCGATCACATCGCCATCATTTTCGATACTGCCCGCAAAACATTTCGGAATGACATTGATCCTTCCTATAAGGCCAATCGCGGTGAACCTCCTGAAGAATTAGTGCCTCAATTTGCGCTGGTGCGAGAAGCGACCAGAGCGTTTAACTTTGATTGCATCGAGTTACAGGGGTTTGAAGCCGACGACCTCATCGCCACCTATACCAAGGAGGCAATCAATGAGGGAGCCGAAGTCACCATCGTGTCCTCTGATAAAGATTTGATGCAGCTGGTGACGGAGCGGGTCACCATGTTTGATTCCTTCAAAAATCGGCGGATCGGTCCCGAGCAAGTTCAGGAAAAATTTGGTGTCTATCCAGAAAAAGTCGTGGATGTGCAATCATTAGCCGGTGATTCAACCGACAATGTGCCAGGAGTCCCGGGCATCGGCATCAAAACTGCCGCGCTGCTCATTCAGAAATACGGAGATCTGGATACCCTTCTTACCCGCGCCGCAGAAATTAAACAGAACAAGCGACGTGAAAGTCTCCTTGAACATGCCGATAAGGCTCGCCTTTCGCGTGAACTTGTTCGTCTGCGGGATGATGTCCCACTGACTATTCCCCTGAGCCAATTGGGACGACGCCAACCAGACATTATTCATTTGGAAAAATTCCTGATGGAGCAAGGGTTCAAATCGATCCTGGCTCGCATTCAAAGCCGGGCTCCAAAAGGACCGTCTTCTGAATCACCCCATGCACAGGTGCCGGCTCTCTCACCCTCAACAGATTCGGACAAGACGAAACCTTTTATCCCTCAACCACCCACTCAACCACACTATGAATTAGTTCAATCCGTGGAGGCCCTCCAAACCTGGATTGATAAAGCCCTTCAACAAGGACTGGTGGCCGTTGATACTGAAACAACATCGTTAGATCAATCACGAGCGGAACTGGTAGGCATCTCGCTCTGCCTCCAACAAGGACATGCCTGCTATATCCCTGTCGGACATGTAGCACTGGGAACGTCCACGTCTATGGACTTATTGGACCACGCTGAGGCGGAATCGGAAAGACCTCAGCAAGTTCCAATTCAAACTGTGCTTGATAGGCTTCGGCCTGTTCTCACTGACCCAAGCGTTCTGAAGGTCGGGCACAATATCAAATACGACATGGTGGTCTTGGCCCGCTATGGCCTCCAAGTTTTTCCAGTTGATGACACCATGCTCCTTTCCTATGTGTTAGAAGGCGGGAAACATGGCCACGGAATGGACGACCTGGCGGACCTGTACTTGGGACATACGACCATCAAATTTAAAGAAGTCACTGGCACCGGCAAATCGCAAATCACCTTTGACCAGGTTCCCTTGGAGAAAGCTTTGGATTATGCAGCGGAAGACGCCGACATTACGTTACGCCTGCACCAGACTCTCAAGCCCCGTCTCCTTGAGGAACATCTGACCACGGCGTATGAAACACTCGAACGTCATTTAATTCCCGTGTTGGCAGCCATGGAGCAAAAAGGGATTAAGGTCGACATGGCCCAACTCAAACAAGTTTCGCAAGAATTTTCCCAACGGCTCCTGACCTTGGAACAAGAAATTCATCGATTAGCAGGAAAAACATTCAATGTGGGATCGCCCAAACAATTGGGCGAAGTGCTCTTTGATGATCTCAAACTGGAAGGCGGAAAAAAGGGGAAAGCAGGCAGCTACACGACTGGAGTCGATGTCTTAGAATCCTTGACCGCACAGGGACATGAATTACCGGAGAAAGTATTAGAGTGGCGCCATTTGGACAAGCTCCGCAGTACCTATGCCGAAGCCCTCATTCACCAAATCAATCCGCAGACCAATCGGGTGCATACTTCGTATGCCATGGCGTCAGCCGCAACGGGGCGGTTGTCTTCTACCGATCCCAATCTTCAGAACATTCCCATTCGCACAGAAGAAGGTCGCAAAATTCGTCGGGCGTTTGTGGCAGAACCGGGCTGTACGCTGATGTCTTTAGACTATTCCCAAATCGAATTACGACTGTTAGCGCATATGGCTGATATTGCCGTGTTGAAACAAGCATTTTGGGACGGACAAGATATCCATGCCCTGACCGCCAGTCAGGTTTTCGATATTCCATTAGAGAATATGGATTCGGGAATTCGGCGTAAAGCCAAGGCCATTAACTTCGGCATCATCTATGGCATCAGTGCCTTTGGCTTAGCCAGACAATTAAAGGTGGAACAGTCAGAAGCCGCCTCCTATATCAAATCCTACTTTGAGCGATATCCTGGGATTCAAGACTATATGGAACGCACGAAACAATATTGCCGAGAACACGGGTATGTGCAAACCCTCTTTGGTCGTCGGTGCCACGTCCCGGCCATTCACGATACTAATCCGGCTCGACGAAATTTTTCCGAACGCGCCGCAATCAATGCGCCTTTACAAGGCACCGCCGCCGATATCTTAAAACGTGCGATGATCCGGGTGCCCCAGGCCTTGGAACACCATGGCTTACAGGACAAGGCGTTCATGTTGTTAACCGTGCACGATGAACTCCTCTTTGAAGTTCAGGAATCGGCGCTGGAACAGACAGCTCAGATCATCAAGCAGGTCATGGAATCGGCCACCCTTCCAGCACTGCAATTATCTATTCCCCTCATCGTTGATGTCGGCCACGGCCCATCTTGGGACGATGCGCATTGAAGAATCGAAATAAGGGACTAGAGAAAGGAATGCAAAAGATTATGGAGATACCGACCTATGGGGAATTATTGAAACTCATGTGGTTTCTCGTGTGGCGGCATGTGGTCATTCTCATGTTTGTGAGCATGACGATCGGATGGGCAGTACCCGTGATTATTAATACCACTGTCTCCGAAGATTCTCAGTATATTTTAGAAATCTGTATTTATGGCGTATTGTTCTTGGGTATTACCCCATTTATTTTGAAAACCCTGTTTCAAAAACAATTTCAAGGCTTTCAAGTCATTTTCCAACGCGACACGGAGTCTTCAGCGCCATCCTCGACTTAGATTCGTTCAACACGCTCTACACGTCTACCCATGAAAATTGCTACCTGGAATGTCAACTCTATCAAAGTCAGAATTCCTCATCTGATGGAATGGGTGAAACAAGCTGATCCGGATGTTGTCCTCTTACAGGAACTCAAAACGACGGAAGACCAATTTCCCAGAATTGCCATCGACGAATTGGGCTACAACATGGCCGTTGTTGGGCAAAAAACCTACAACGGCGTGGCGATCCTCTCCAAAATGCCCATTGAGGTAGAACAGACCGCACTTCCCGGTGATTCTTCAGACGAACAAGCCCGCTATGTCGAAGCCGTAATTGGTAACGTTCGAATGGCTTCCATTTACCTCCCCAATGGGAATCCCGTTGGTACGGAGAAATTCACGTATAAACTCAAATGGATGGATCGATTACTCACTCATGCCCGCTCCCTTCTAGCGTTGGAGGAAGCCGTAGTCTTGGCAGGCGATTTTAATGTGTGCCCTACGGACGATGACCTGTATGATCCCAAAGGCTTTGCTGACGACGCGCTTTGCCGGCCGGAATCTCGTGCTCGTTTTCGTGAATTGTGCCATTTAGGTTACACCGACGCCCTTCGCGCGCGGCATCCAGAACTGGGGCTCTATACCTATTGGGACTACCAAGCTGGCAGGTGGAACCGGGATGAAGGTCTGCGCATTGATCACCTCATGCTCTCCCCACAGGCAGCAGATCGACTAGTCACGGCTAATGTTGATCGCAGGCCTCGCGGAATGGCAAAGCCCTCAGACCATACGCCAGTCTGGTGTGACCTACGTTCGGTCTAGC
Source organism: Nitrospirales bacterium (assembly GCA_029261275.1). Classification (GTDB taxonomy): domain Bacteria; phylum Nitrospirota; class Nitrospiria; order Nitrospirales; family UBA8639; genus Nitrospira_E. Next base: position 2,616 of record JAJDBR010000200.1, on the reverse strand, counting down.
CCCTTGCTATGTGAAATCCGACAGCACTCCTGAAAAGTTAAAACCCCATCGTAGGGATTTTCTTCGCGATTATTGGCAAATAGAGAGCAATCATCTATTCTTTTGGGTAGCCAAAATTGCTATTCTTCAATATCATCTCGTTGAATGTCGCTTCTCTGTATCTAAACCCCAGACTGCGTTCATATGGACTCTATTAAATTCGGGACTTCAGGTTGGCGCGCGATTGTGGCGGAGGACTTTACCGTCCAGAATGTCCGCATCGTCTGCCAAGGTATTGCGCAATACCTGCGCCAACAAAAAATCGGACAGCAAGGGCTTTTGATTGGCTACGACACTCGATTTTTAGGGGAACGCTTTTCCAAGGTGGTGGCGGAAGTCATGGCCGCCCATGGTATTCCCTGCTTACTCTGCGATCGGGACACTCCGACTCCGACGATTTCGTATCATGTGATCAATCGAAAATTGGCGGGTGGCATTAATATCTCCGCTAGCCACAACCCACCAGAATGGAATGGCATCAAATTTACCCCAGACTGGGGAGGGCCGGCGTTGCCCGAAACCACCAAAGCCATTGAGCTGCGGATTTTGCCATTGCTGCATGGCGAACACCTCAAATGGTTACCATGGGAACGTGCGCAAAATGACGGAATGGTACGTTATTTTGACCCTCAGCCGGATTATCTGAAAGCGCTAGAAAAACTTGTCGACCGAGACCGCATCCGCAATGGCCGCATCCGTGTGATATTTGATCCACTCTTCGGCACCACACGCAATTATCTCGACGAATTTCTTCGAGAGGCCGGAGCCAAAATGGCCATCTTGCATCATTGGCGAGATCCGTATTTTGGAGGCTTTCGGCCTGAACCCACCGACGAAACCTTGCAAGAACTCAAAGACACCGTCAGCAAAGAAGGCGCGCATCTTGGGCTCGCCACCGATGGAGACGGTGACCGCTTTGGAGTCGTGGATGCGGACGGGACGTTTATTCAAGCCAATCTTATCTTGGCCGTGCTCTTAGATTATCTGATCAAAAGTAGGCAATGGTCTGGAGCCGTGGCCCGTTCAGTCGCCACCACCCATTTGATTGATGCAGTAGCGGCACACCATGGCTTGTCAGTGCATGAAACCCCGGTGGGATTCAAATTCATTGGAGAATTGCTGGCCAAAGGGGAAATTGTCTTCGGCGGAGAAGAAAGTGCGGGCCTGTCCATCAGAGGGCATGTCCCAGAAAAGGATGGGATTCTGGCTGGGGCGCTCGTTGCAGAAATGGTGGCCTTTACCGGAAAAACTATTCAAGAACTATTGAAAGATCTATTCGAACGGGTAGGAGTACTGTATGCCACGCGAGAAGATCTAACTATCAGTGAACAAATGCAAGGTCAAGTTAAACAGGTCATTGACCATCCCCCGACCACTTTCGCCGGAACCGAGATCACACAGGTCAATAAACTAGATGGGTGCAAGCTCGTGTTATCTGACGGAGGGTGGTACCTCATCCGTCCGTCCGGCACCGAACCCATTATCCGCTGCTACGGTGAAGCGAGCACTCCTGCCCGGCTTGAAGAAATCATGCAAGCCGGCAGGGAGTTACTCCAAATACCAACATTTTAAATTAGAAGTTTCCCTCCCCACCTGCGTTAGCGGAACATCATGTAGTTTTCATATTTTCTGTCGGTCATTCTCAATCAAGCTTCAGACAACGCCTCAACCTTCATCGCTTTTTTGCCCGCAGCTTTGGCAGTACGGGCTATTCGCTTTTCTTCGATTTTTTCTAGTTCGTGATCGATGGCCTGAAAGGCAGCACGGATGGCTTCTTCGAATGTTTTGGATTCCTTTCTTGCCGTCACCGTCCGTTTAGGAGGCAGAGTAATGACGACCAAGGCTTCAGCGTTATCGGCGCCTTTTTTATGATGGGCATTTTTGGTGAGAGTGACGCGAGCATGGGTAGGACGAATGATTCCGGTTTCTAAAGCATGAACTCGTCGTTCAATTTCGGTTTTCCACCGTGGAGTCATGCCAACATTTCGGCTTTCAATTTTAATATCAAGCGGTTGTACATTCATAAAACAACTCCTTCCGTCACAATGTGGCTAAACCTTGTCGGAACCGTATTTTCTCTATTGTTTTTAAGGATGTTTGATCATACCTCCTCCTCTTTTCAGGATTATTCGCTTCTTTGATATTGTAAAAATTTTTGAGAGTTGCGTCAAAGCTCTCGGCCAGATTTCCGTAACAATTCTGAACTTTGGTAGACTGCTGGTGTAGATGAGAAAGAGACCACCACATATGGTCATAGGAAGTTCGTCTCGATCTACAACAAGCTCCATGGAGGTCTAATATGTCGTTGAATAGGAGGAATCTTATGAAAGTTGGTGCCGCCTTGAGCCTTGGAATCCTCGCCAAATCATTTAGCGTTTCCCTGGCAGCCAGTCAGCCAGCCCCCGAGGGGGCGGACATCTCAAAAATCACGAAAACTGATGAGGAATGGAAAGCCCTCCTCACACCGGAACAATACCAAGTCTTACGGCAAGAGGGCACCGAGCGGCCATTTGCTAATGAATATCATGATAGCAAAGCCAAGGGGACCTATGAATGTGCAGGATGTGCACTCGCATT